>JACDAH010000104.1 GCA_013695505.1 Chloroflexota bacterium
GCGTGCCGGCTCGGAGGCCGGTCGCCGCGGCGGCGGCAGTGGTCACGGTCCCGGTGCGGTCCGGACCCTCGAACGTGGCCGGCATCCAGGCCGGGTCGATGGCCAGTGCGTCGAGCATCGCCGCCGACCAGTCGCGGGCGGCGAGGTCGAAGAGAAGCGTGCCCGAGCCGTCGGCCTTGTCGACGGCGTGCTCGCCGGTCAGGCGGAGCCGGACGAAGTCCTTCGGCACCAGGATGTGGGCAATCCGTCGCCAGACGTGGGGCTCCTGATCGCGGACCCAGACCAGCTTCGGAGCGGTGAGTCCGGTCACGGCGTCATTGCCGGTGAGGGCGATCAGCCGTTCCCGTCCGACGGCGGCCCGGATCGTGTCGCACTCGGCTGCGGTCCGCTGGTCGTTCCAGAGGATGGCCGGGCGGAGGACCGTATCGGCGGCATCGAGGAGGACGAGCCCGTGCATCTGGCCGGTCAGCCCGATGGCCGTGATGTCGTCGCCCGGCACACCGCTCGTCGCGAGGGCGCTCCGGATCGCGGCGACCGCTCCCGTCCACCAGAGCTCGGGATCCTGCTCGCTCCACAGCGGCCGCGGGGTCTCGAACTGATACTCGGCGATCCCGATCGCCGCCACCGTGCCGCGTTCATCGACCAGGACGGCCTTGGTCGCCGTCGTCGAGACGTCGATGCCGATGACGTGGGCCATCGGGGTCAGTGGCCGTCGCCCGACGTCACCCGTGCCGGTTCGGCTGCCCACATCGACTGGTTGACCACGTTCTCGAGGAGCTCCTGATGACCGGACACCGGACGCGGGTCGATCGCACCGGCCGCAACCTTCGCCTCCAGGGACTCGAGCGTCTCGGACCCATCGAGAATTGCGGAGCCGAGGGAGCCGTTCCAGCCGGCATAGCGCTGATCCTTGCGATCTGCGAGCTCGCCGCGCTCGACGAGATCGGCGGCCACGAGGAGCGCCCGGGCAACGGTGTCCAGCGCCCCGATGTGGGCATGGAACAGGTCGTTCCGGTGGGTGCTCTGGCGACGGAGCTTTGCGTCGAAGTTGAAGCCGCCCGGAGCGATGCCGCCGTGCAGCAGGATCTCGTACATCGGGAGCGCGAGATCCTCGACAGAGTTCGGGAACTGGTCGGTATCCCAGCCGTTCTGCGGGTCGCCCCGGTTGGCGTCAATGCTGCCGAGGATGTCATTGGCCACCGCAACGGCGACCTCATGGTGGAAGCTGTGACCGGCCAGTGTAGCGTGATTCGCCTCGATGTTGACGCGAAACTCGCCCTCAAGCCCGTGCTTGACCAGGAAGCCGTGGACGGTGGCGACGTCGTAGTCGTACTGATGCTTGGTCGGCTCCATCGGCTTCGGCTCGATCAGAAGCTGACCCTTGAAGCCGATCCGGTGCTTGTGCTCCACGACGAGGTGCAGGAAGCGTGCCAGCTGCTCACCCTCGCGCCGGAGGTCCGTGTTCAGCAGGGTGTCATACCCTTCGCGGCCGCCCCACATGACGTAGTTCTCGCCACCGAGGCGCTCGGTGATCTCGAGCATGTGCTTGACCTGCGCCGCGGCGTAGGCGAAGACCTCCGGATCGGGATTGGTCGCCGCCCCCGCCTGGTAGCGCGGATGCGTGAACAGGTTGGCCGTGCCCCACAGCAGCCGGACGCCTGTGCGCTCCTGGTGGGCAGCCGCGTCGTCGGCGAGCGACTCGAGGTTCGAGCGGAACTCGGCGAAGCTCGTTCCGTCGGGAGCCACGTCACGGTCATGGAAGCAGTACCAGGGAGTGCCGAGCTTGCTGAAGAACTCGAACGCGACGGCCAGCTTCGTGCGCGCCGCGTCCATCGGGTCCAGGGCGGGATCCAGCCAGGGCCGATCCATGGATCCCGATCCGAACATGTCCGTGCCCGGCCAGGCGAACGAGTGCCAGAAGCAGACGCCCGGCCGGAGGTGGTCCTCCATACGCTTACCGAGGACGAGCCGGTCGGGCTCGTAGGCCTTGAAGGCCAACGCGTCTGTGGAGCCCGGTCCGCCGAACGGGACCGGGCCCGTCACGTCGGGAAAGAACGCGTCGACCACGGTTTGAATCCTCCGCTCCCGGCGACGGTTCCGGGCCGCCGGTCCCTGCCACATCTGCGCTCCCGGGAGCGTAGCAGCCCGCGCCGCCGCCCGAGCCATCCGGAGGTGCCGGGAGGCGTCGGGTTTCCTATCCTGTGGTCATGACCGATGCCGATCTCGAGTCGCCGCCCCTCGCCCCCGATGGGCTCCCGGTCGACCCTGGTCTGATTGCGGAGGCGGCCGCCCTCGACGAGGCGACGGCGACCGCCCGCCACGCCGAGCTCGTCGCCGAGATCGATGCCGCGAACGACGCCTACTACGCGTCCGACGCACCGATCCTGACCGACGCCGAGTGGGACCAGCGCTTCCGGCGGCTCGTCGCGCTCGAGGCGGCCTGGCCGGCGCTGGTGACCCCCGACTCGCCGACCCAGCGGATCGGCGCCCAGCTCGCCGGAACGTTCGACGAGGTCCGTCACCGCCGCCCCATGCTGTCGCTCTCGAACGCGTTCAGCCACGACGAGCTGCGAGCCTTCGACTCCCGCGTCCGGCGCGGCCTCGGTCTCCCGCCGCCGCCGGAGCCCGCGCCGGAGCTGACCTACGGCGCCGAGCTGAAGATCGATGGCCTGGCGATCGGCCTGCGCTACGACCGCGGCCGATTCGTCCAGGGCGCCACGCGCGGCGACGGAACGACCGGCGAGGACGTGACCGCCAACCTGCGGACGATCAAGAACGTCCCGCCCCGCCTGAAGGAGCCGGCGACGCTCGATGCCCGCGGCGAGATCTACATGCCGAAGGCCGAGTTCGCCCGGATCAACGCCGAGCGCGAGGAGCGTGGCCTCGCGCTGTACGCCAATCCACGCAACTCCGGCGCGGGGTCACTCCGCCAGAAAGACCCTGCGGTGACCGCGAGCCGGCAGCTGAGCACCTGGGCCTACCAGCTGATCGAGGACGAGCTCCCGGCGAGCGGGGGAGGCCCGCCTGACGTCGAGAGCCAGTCGGCGGCCCTCGATCGCCTGGGTGCCCTCGGCTTCGCGGTCAACCCGAACCGCGCGTCGAGTCTCGACATCGAGGGCGTGATCGCGTTCACCGAGACGTGGCGCGACGACCGCCATCACCTGCCGTACGAGACCGACGGGGTCGTCGTGAAGGTCGACCGATTCGACCAGCAGGAGCATCTCGGGATGGTCAGCCGGGCGCCGCGCTGGGCGATCGCCTACAAGTTCCCGCCCGAGCAGGTCGAGACGGTCCTCGAGGACATCGTGGCCTATGTCGGGCGAACGGGGACGCTCACGCCGGTCGCCCACCTCACCGCAACGAAGGTTGCGGGTTCGACGGTCACCCGGGCGACGCTCCTCAACCTCGACGAGATCCGGCGCAAGGTCCTCCTCATCGGCGACCACGTCATCCTCCAGAAGGCCGGCGACGTCATCCCCGAGGTCGTCCGGCCGATCGTCGAGAAGCGAACCGGCGCCGAGCGCGAGTTCGAGATGCCCGAGCGCTGCCCGGT
>JACDAH010000107.1 GCA_013695505.1 Chloroflexota bacterium
GTGGTCGACGGCGGCTCCCGCGACGGCAGCCGCGAGGTCGCTGCCGGCGCCGGCGCCGTAGTCATCGGCGAACCCCGACGCGGGTACGGCCGGGCCTGTCTCCGCGGAACGCGGCAGGCATTGGCCCCGGCTCCCGACGGACATCGCCACGATGCCGTGGCCTTCCTCGACGGCGACGGGTCATGTGATCCGGGCGACCTTCCGCGCCTCATCGCGGCCCTGGCCGGCGCGGACGTCGTCCTGGGGCGGCGTCCCCGGCGGCTGGTCGAGCGGTCGGCGATGCCCTGGCCGGCCCGCCTCGGCAATGCTTTGGTGGCCACAATTGTCTCGCTCCGTTGCGGGAGGGTCATCCGCGACCTGCCGCCGTACAAGGTTGTCCGCCGCGCGACCCTGGAGCAGCTCGACCTCGATGACGAGACCTACGGTTGGAGCGTCCAGCTGGTGGCCCGGGCCGGCCGCGAGCCGTCGATCCGCGTTCGCGAGATCCCGGTGCCGTTTCGGGCCCGACGCGGTGGGGTCAGCAAGGTCTCGGGTTCATGGCGCGCCTCGTTCGACGCGGGCCGGGCCATGATCGCAGTCGCGGTCCGCGAGACGCGGAGGCGGCCGGTCCTGGCGTTGATGGCCAAGGCACCCGGTGCCGGTCACGCCAAGACGCGGCTTGCGGTCGAGCTCGGAGAGGACCGGACTGCTGAGCTCTGGGCGGCCTGCCTGGCCGACGTCGGTGAGGCGGGTGAGACCGCCGGACGGGAGGTCGCCGCAGCGTCGGTCGTGATGATCCCCCGGAGCGACGACATCGATCCGATCGGAAGGATCATCGGACCTGGCTGGATCCCGATCGTTCAACGCCGGGTCGGCCTGGCTGCCGCTCTGGTCGAGGTGTTCATCACCGCATTCGATCGCGGCGCCGATCGAGCGGTCGCGATCGCCGGCGACGCGCCGGGCCTTCCGCCGTCGCTCATCCGGGACGCGTTCGCCGCCCTCGACGCTGGCCGGGACGCGGCAGCCGTCGGGCCGAGTCAGGACGGCGGCTATCACCTCGTCGGGCTGCGCTGGGGTCCCGTTCCCGTCGGCTGGCCACGGCTTCTTCGCGAGCGCCGGCGGCGGCGGCTGGAGCAGCGCCTGGCCATGGCATTCGAGACCGTCCCGATGGGTGCCGCAGAGGCGTTCGATGAGACGGTCCGGGCACTCGGAGCGGCCGGCTGGCAGGTCGCCTCGCTCGGTTCATGGCCAGACCTCGACACGCTCGCCGACCTGCGGGTGCTCGCCGGAAGGCTTGCCGAAGACGGCCGCTGGGCTCCCCGGACGGCGGCCTGGATCGATCGGCATCGAGCCGTCATGGAGCCACCCGGACCGGAGGAGAGCGCTGACTGATCCGAAACCCGGCCCTCGATGACGTCGGTGCGGCCTACCGTCGAGTCTGCTGGCGAGAGGACTCCGCCGTCGCCCTTCGATCACCGTTGGACCATTCCTGCGAGTGTCGGATAATGGGCCCGGTCCGGTTTGCGCCTGCCCCTCCGGAGGTGCCGCACTGTCACCAGAACGTCATCAACTCGTCGCCCAGAACGGCCATCGTTCCTGGACGACTCACTCGCCACGCTGAGGATCGACCGCAGGATGGACGCCCACCCGACAGGAAATCAGTGGGATTGGATCTACGCCACACGCGCCCTGGACGCCGTGGGCTGGTTCGAGCCCGACCCGAGCAACTCGCATGAGCTCGTGGCCGAAGCCGTCGCGCTCGGTGGGCGGAGCATCATCGACGTCGGTGGCGGCGCCTCGCGGCTCGTCGACCAGTTCCTCGAACTGCCTCTCGAGCGGATCGCGGTCCTTGACATCTCGGAGGCCGGATTGGCACACGCGCGCCACCGCCTGGGCGCGCGGGCGGACGCGGTCGAATGGATTGTCGGAGACGTTGTCAGCGTGGACGATGTCGGCGAGTTCGACATCTGGCACGACCGGGCCGCGTTCCATTTCCTGCTCGAGGAGGCCGACCGACGACGCTACGTCAGACTCGCTGAACGGACGGTCAGGATCGGGGGTCGGGCCATCATCGCCACGTTCGCCGACGACGGCCCCGAACGCTGCAGCGGCATGCCCGTCCGCCGCTATGAACCTGCGGACCTTGCCGCCGAGTGCGGTCCGGGGTTTCGGCTCATCGACAGCCGGCGGTACGTGCATCACACCCCGGCCGGCGTCGCCCAGAGCTTCCAGTACTCCACCCTTGAGCGCGTCGCCCGGGCCACAGGCCACGATGCCGGTTCATAGTCCCGCCACCAACTACGGCGGTGGCCGCGCGCTGCCCGTCCATGCCGACCTCGAGGATGCCCGGGCCGATCTGGCGTCAGGCCTGCTGATCCGGATCCACCTCGCCCTGCTGAACATGACCGAGGGCCAGATCCTCAGGATCTCGAGTCCGCTGACGGAGGTGACCGACCAGCTGCGCTCGTTCGAAGCGGCGAGCGGCAACGCCCTGCTGTCGGTCATGCCCGACGCTGCGCGTCCCGGTTGGTCGTCCCACTACCTCCGAAAGGGAGGTGCCCGAACCGACTGGTCCGACGTCACCGACGCGCCCGATCTCATCAGTGTCGCGACGCCTGACACAGCGCGCTCGATCGAGCAGCTCATGCCGACGCGGCTCTGGCTGTACACGAACTACGACTGCAACCTCGCCTGCGACTACTGCTGCGTCGTGGCGGGCCCACGGGCAGACCCCCGCCGTCTGCCCGCCGAGCGAATCCACGCGCTGGTCGATCAGGCCGTGGCGTCGGGCATGAGTGAGGTCTTCCTGACCGGCGGCGAGCCGACGCTCCGACCCGACCTGCCTGAATTGATCGAGTACGTCACCGATCGTCTGCCACTGACGCTCCTGACGAATGCGATGCTTCTGCGCGGGCCGCGCTGGGATCGGCTCCGGCCGTTGATCGCCGCCGGTCGGCCCATCGCATTCCAGGTCAGCCTCGACTCTGCCACACCTGAACGGCATGACGCCCATCGGGGCCAAGGGGCCCACGCCCGTGCCCTCGCCGGGATCCGGACCCTGGTCGAGGCCGGGGCCCGGGTCCGCCTCGCGGCATCGCTGCCGGAGGCCGCCCTCGACGAAATTCCGGAGCTCCATCTCCTGGCCGACAGCCTCGGGATCCGAGCGGACGACCGAATCTTCCGACCGATCGCGCTCCGCGGTGCCGCGTCGGAGGGCGAGCCCATCCGACCAGAGGACGTCGCGCCCGAGCTCACATGCGACGCGCAGGGCTGGTTCTGGCACCCGCTCTCGAACGATCCGGACATGCGCCTCGATCTTCCGCCCGACGCGTCGATGGCCGCGGCGCTGGAGGCCGTCCGCGGCCGTCTTGTCGAGATGATCTCGAGCCACTCGGCGAGGCTCGACCGGTTCGTGTGTGGCTGACGGCTCTCGCGGTGCGAGGGGGAGCCAGCCGCCCAGGGGCACCGTGTCGCCCCTCCGGGCCTCCGCTACAATGCGCCGAGCCATTGCGTCTCGCCGTCCTGCGGCGGAGCTCCGGGCGAGGACTGGAACGCCTCGCATTCAACCGGCGCCGAGCAGCGAGTCGACCGAAGCGCGACGGACAGGTTCCGACGCACGTCCCCCAGCCAGGGTCCGTCTGCCGGGACCGCCGGGCGGCTAGCTGAGCTGGTTAGAGCACTTGCTTGACATGTGCCTTAGCCAGTGCGGCGTACCGCCCGTACGATTGAACGGCCCAAGCCTTACGGCGAGGGCCGTTTTTTCGTTTGTACGATATCGGGTGCAACGTGCGCGTTCGGTCTGCGACCCAGTGGTCGACCGATCTGCCACATACCGCGGTTGGCGACGAGGTGGGCTACGGCGACGCGCGGAGCGGTGGGCCGCCGTGACCCTCCGCCGCCCCGCTTCAGCTGCGGCTTATCCACTGTTCGCTCCCGGTCACACGGCCGGCCGGCCGATCGTCCGCCGATCGGGACACGATCGCCGTGACGAGCACATCGGAGGGGAGTTATGCGCCGCCTGATCTGGGTCGTCAGCGCTCTTGCGCTCGTCGTGGCGGGCTGTGGCAGCACCGAAACCCCATCGCCGGAGCCGAGCAGCCGGCCGTCGGCAGCCGCTCCGTCGGTGACAGCTCCGGCGGCTTCGCAGGTCGCCATCGTGACGATGCCGCGCCCGATCCCGACCGCTTCACCGGACCCGTCTCCACCGCCGCCCACGAGGCCATCGGTGCTCCTGCCTTCGCCGGCGACGGCCCAGACCATGGGTCTCGAGCGCGGGGCCGCCTGGTTCACCGATTACGGGTTCAACGAGCGACCGTTCGCGGTAGGTCCCGCGTGGCAGGTGTACATGGACTACGAGTCCGTGATCTTCGCACCGGCCTCGCGGATCGGCGTCAATCCGGCGAACGTCCGGGGCGGCGGCGTCGCCCACGAATGGTGGGACGGGTTCGACGGCTCGGTGGAGGTCCTCTGGGCGGCCAGGCTACAGCGGTTCGTCGCTGTCGCGCCGCTCGCCCCTGCCGTGGACGGGGGCTGTCGCCAGAGCCGCCTGAAGATCGCGGTGTCGAAGTCGGGTGACCCGCGGGCGCCGTGGATCTTCAGCGAGGTCGACGTCCCGTACGACTCGCGCGACTTCGGCCTCGGCGCCAGCGACGACAAGCTCCTGATCTCCAGCCGGGACTTCTGCGGGCCGGAGCCGAAGGGCAGCTTCATCCGGGTCATCGACCTGGCCGACCTGATCGACGGCGGTCGCGTGACCATCCAGGACGTCACGCCCACGGAGACAGACACGTACCGCTGGATCGTCGCGCAGTCGGTCCCGGTCGCGGGCTCGAATCGCGTGGGGAATGCTCTCCATCTGGTCGCGGTCCATGAAGTGAACGGCGCGTGGACATCGTTCTCCTACGCGAAGCTGGACGGCACAGCCCGCGACGGCACGGCTCACCTGAGCGCCCCACTGGACCTGACCGCCGCGGGAATCGTCGCACCATACGCAAATCCGGCCGCGTTGAACGCGGCTGATCAGCAAGAGCCGGATCCCGATCCGGTCGTGCAGGCGGCCCTGATGAACGCAGGTCGAGGACCGACGAGCGCGGCCGCCCGGGACGGCCGCCTGTGGGCCGCCTTCAACCGCGTCTGCCGGCCAGACGGCGACACCCGGACCGCTGGTGCGCCCAGCTCGTCGTCCTCGATACCACCGCCTCGATCCCGACGCTGGTCGAGGACGCGACGGTCGGCGTCCTCGGAGCCGATGTCAGACAGCCAGAGGTGGGCGTCGCCCGCGATGGCACCGTCTACCTCGCCCAGCACCAGGCGCCGGCACGCGGCCAGCATCCGTCCGTGCTGGTCGGAACCTGGCGCCATTCGTCCGAGCCCATCGCAGGCGGCCGGCCGAACGTGGTCCTCGATAACCCCGAAGGGACGGACTCGCCGGGTCGAGGAGGCATCGTGCCGGACATGGCACAGGTCGGGGTCGTGAAGATGGCCACCGGCACGGCAATCGGGGGGATTGGCGGAGACGAGCAGGGCTCGGGCGCGATCCTGTTCCTCCGCCTGTGGAGAGGCACCCAGTGAGGTCGCCCGGGGGTGGCGGACGCTCTGTCGCCCCCGGCGAGGGACCTGCGTTCTCATCCGGGACGGCGCGACGGGTCGCGCCCGCGGGCGGCTACCTCAGCTGGTTAGAGCACTTGCTTGACATGCGCATAGCCGGATGCGGCGTGCCGCCGGTAGGATTGAACGGCCTGAGCCTTGCGGCGAGGGCCGTTTTAGCGTTTGTACGTTATCGGCTGTAGTTGGGGACGAACATGGACGCCGAGCATCGGTGGCACTTCATCGCAGCTGAATCGGACGATCGCGGCCGCGTTATCGCTGCCTGCGACCGATGCGGAACCCTCCGCGCGGGTCTTCAGCCAGCGGTGGGCGAAGAGCGGACCATCGATCTCCGGGGCACTTGTCCAAGTGCGGCGCAGACACCGTCGGACGACCAACCGGGAATGGCGATCGGTGCCCTAACGCAGCCTGACGACCGATAGGCTCGTGGTCCTGTCTTACACGTCGCGCGTCCGGGCGTGACCTCCGTAGAAATGGAGGTCCGCATGTACCGCCGATCCAGTCCCGACCGCCTCAGCGCCGCCCGTCGCGTCGCCCCCATTCTCCCGCCTGATCGGGGAGGGGGGCCAGCTCCCGACAAGAGCGGAGGCAAAAGCAGCCGCGTGGGTCGCTAGAACGACCTCAGACGACCGTCCGCGCGACGGCGCTACTGCGACCAGGCGTATCGTCGATCAGGCGACGCGATCGGACGGCCCGCCGTCGCCGCCGGTCTATCTTCGATGGGCTAGCGCGATGGGCTAGCGCGATGGCACGCGGACGATCTGGGACGACGTGGAGGTCGCCAGGCATGACGAGCTCCGGGGTGTCTGCTACATTCAGGGCCACGAAGGGGCTCCCACGTGCTGAAATGCGGCGCGGTCAGTACCGACGCAGTGTCGGCTACATC
>JACDAH010000108.1 GCA_013695505.1 Chloroflexota bacterium
TGACTGAGGGTGCCACGCCTGTGACCGATTTCCACGCCGACGCCGCGGTCCCCACAGTCAGCCAGCCGCCGCTCAGCGCCGAGAACGCCGCGATCATCCAGCTGACCCGCAAGGACTTCGTCTCCGACCAGGAGGTCCGCTGGTGCCCCGGCTGCGGCGACTACTCGATCCTCGCCCAGACCCAGAAGCAGATGCCCGACTTCGGGGTGCCGAAGGAGAACATCGTCTTCATCAGCGGGATCGGCTGCTCCGGCCGCCTGCCGTATTACATGAACACGTACGGGTTCCACACCATCCATGGTCGGGCGCCGACCCTCGCCACCGGCCTCAAGGCGGCCCGCCCGGAGCTGATGGTCTGGGTCATCACCGGCGACGGCGACGCGCTCTCGATCGGCGGCAATCACATCCTCCACTCGATGCGCCGCAACGTCGACATCACGCTGGTGATGTTCAACAACCGGATCTACGGCCTGACGAAGGGCCAGGCCTCCCCGACGTCGGAGTTCGGCAAGAAGACGAAGTCCACGCCGGCCGGCACCGTCGACACGCCGATCCAACCGTTGACCGTCGCCCTCGCCGCGGAGGCGTCGTTCGTCGCCCGCAGTGTCGATACTCACACCGAGCATCTCCAGCAGACCCTCCAGCGGGCGGGGATGCATCACGGCTCGACGTTCGTCGAGGTCCTCCAGAACTGCAACATCTTCAACGATGGCGCATGGCGCGACTTCACCGACCGCGAGGTCCGCGAGGACCGGATGCTCATCCTCGAGCATGGCAAGCCGATGATCTTCGGCAAGGACCGCGACAAGGGCATCCGCCTGCGCGGCCTCCATCCCGAGGTCGTGACGGTCGGCGAAAACGGGGTCAGCGAGAGCGACCTCCTCGTCCACGACGAGCGGGCCGATGAGCCGTATCTCGCCCTGATGCTGTCGCGGATGTTCTGGCCCGACTACCCGGTTCCCGTCGGCATCTTTCGCTCCGTCCCGCGACCGACCCACGACCAGCTGATCGCGCAGCAGATCTCGGCCGCGGTGGCGGCGTCGGGCGAGGGCGACCTTGCAGCGGCGCTGGCGAGCGGCGAGACCTGGACGGTCGAGTAGCCGTGGACGCCGTCCGCTGTCCGACCTGCGGGTTCGAGAACCTGCCCGGCTCGGATGTCTGCGACAACTGCGGCTCCGATCTTGCCGGGCACGACACGCCGCAGTCGCCGACGACGTTCCGCGGCCAGCTCCTCGGCGAGCATCTCGATGCGCTCGGCATCGCGCCATGCGAGACCGTCGAGGTTGGGTCGGACGTCAACGACGCGATCCGGACGATGCACGACAAGGCGATCGACTGTGTGCTCGTCACCGACGACGGCCGGCTCGTGGGCATCTTCACCGACCGCGACGCGGTCGTGAAGGTCGCGGGCCTGGCCCGCGAGGCGCGCCAGATCTCGACCGTGATGACTCGCGACCCGGTCGTCCTCCGCCACGACGAGACGATCGCGGTGGCGATCAACAAGATGGCGGTCGGCGGATTCCGTCACATCCCGATCGTCGAGGACGGCCGTCCGACCGGGGTCGTCACGGCCCGCGACGTCTTCCGACACGTCGTCGAGTCGCTCGGCTGAAGCCGGCCGGAAGCGCGGTTGTGGAGCCCATCCGTCCCGCCCGTATCGTCGTCCTCGCCGACGACCTGATCTGGTCGACGCGGCTCGTCGGGCACGTCCGCGCCGCGGGGTTCGAGCCGGCGTCCGAGCGGACCGCGGACGGGTTCGGTGCAGCTCTCGCCGGGGCTGACGGCGCGATCGTCGACCTGACGAGCCTCGCCTACGACGGCCTGGCCGCAATCGCCGTCGCTCGCGACGCCCGGGTCCCGGTGCTCGCCGTCGGTCAACATGACGACCACGTCCTGCGCCGCGACGCGCTGGCCGTCGGCGCCGATCGCGTCCTGGCCTATCGCAAGCTGTTCGACGACGGCCCGGCAACGATCGCCCGCTGGCTGGCCGCCGCCTCGAAGACGACGACGCAGCCCACGGAGAGAATCGCCCCATGACGATCGCGAGCCGTCCAACGATCCCGGCCGAGCGCTATGCGGAGCGTCTCCGCCAGATTTCGGGACGTCTGCTGCTTCACCGTGTCGACGCCGCGCTCATCGGCGTCGGCCCGGACCTCGACTACCTGACCGGGTACCGGGCGATGCCGCTCGAACGGCTGACGATGCTGGCGATCGGGGCGGGCCGACCACCGGTCCTCGTCGTCCCTCGCCTCGAGGAGCCGGCGGCCCGGGCTGGGCTGCGGACCCCGCTCGACATCGCCACCTGGATGGAGACCGATGATCCGCACGCCCTCGTCGTGAGCCTCCTTGGGCGCGACGCCGGCGGCGGGCGAGTCGCGGTCTCGGACCGCCTCTGGTCGTTCCACCTGCTCCGTCTTCAGGCGGTCCTTCCGTCCGCGACGTGGAGCTCGGTGACCGCGGTCCTCCGCGAGCTCCGGATGGTCAAGGATCACGACGAGATCGAGCTCCTCCGGCTTGCCGGCGCCGCCGCCGATCGGGTGGTCGACCAGATCGCGTCGGGGCGACTCGTCGGACGGTCCGAGGCGGACGTCGCGACCGAGGTTCGTCAGCGACTGCAGGCCGAGGGCCACGAGCTGCCTGAGTTCGCCATCGTCGCCTCGGGTCCCAACTCCGCCTCGCCCCACCACGAGGCGTCGGACCGGGTGATCCAGGCGGGCGAGCCGATCGTCCTCGACATCGGCGGAGCCCTCGGCGGGTACGGCAGCGACACGACCAGGACCCTGTGGGTTACCGGCGGTGACGAGCGCAACGGCCCGACCAAGGAGTTCCGCCACCTGTTCGGCGTTCTCCTCGCCGCGCAGCAGGCCGCCACCCGGGCGGTCCGGCCGGGTGTGGCCGCCGAGGCGATCGATCGAACGGCCCGGAACATCATCGACGGCGAGGGGTACGGCGAGAATTTCTTCCACCGGACCGGCCATGGGATCGGGCTCGAGGGCCACGAGGAGCCGTACCTGATTGCCGGCAACGACGAGCCGCTGGCGGAGGGCATGGCGTTCAGCGTCGAGCCGGGCATCTATCTCCCCGGCCGCTACGGCGCACGGATCGAGGACATCATCGTGTGCGGCGCGGACGGCCCGATCATCCTGAACAACGAGCCTCGCGAGTTGCGGGTCGTGGCGGGCTGAGGACAGGTTCGCGGGCGATCGGTCCGCGCCCGACGGGGGTATCATCGATTGACGACGGGCCGGTCCGGCCCGCCCTCACGGCTGAATCGATGCCCTCGACCATCCCGCGGCGCGAGCGCGCCGCCCCAAAGTTCGTCGCATTGGCTCGCTGCCGCGGCGCCACCCGCCGATGAGCCGGCGACACCACGGCAACCGACCGCACCACGCCAACGGCCCGCAACGGCCGGCGGATCCGGTCCGGTCCGCGTTCGACGCGCCGGCGACCGCCGCCGAGG
>JACDAH010000134.1 GCA_013695505.1 Chloroflexota bacterium
GCCCGTGGCCGGCGGCTCTTGCCGGCCGCGGCGCGGGCGGCGGCAGCCAGCGCGCCGCACGTCTGGTAGCGGTCGTCGGGGTTCTTGGCGAGGGCCTGGCTGATCACGGCGTCGAGCGCCCGGGGCAGGCCCTTGCGGTGGTCGGACAGCTTGGGCGGGGGTTCCTTGAGATGGGCCCACAGCGAGGCGATGGTGCTGTCCCTCGGATACGGGACGTCGCCCGACAGGCAGTTGTAGAGGATGCAGCCGAGGGCGTAGATGTCGGCCCGGTGATCGACCGCCTTGCCCTCGATCTGCTCCGGGGCGACATAGCCCGGGGTCCCGACGAACTGGCCGATCTGGGTCAGGCCGCTGTCGGAGCTGGCCGCCTTGGTCAACCCGAAGTCGGTCAGGTAGGCGTGGCCCGGGGCGGCCGGGCTGACCCCGGGGACGACCAGGATGTTGCCCGGCTTGACGTCGCGGTGGACGAGCCCGGCGGCATGGGCGGCATCGAGCGCATCCGCCACCTGGGCGATGATCCCGACCGCCTTGGCCGGGTCCAGCGGGCTCTCGCTGGCGATGAGCTGGCCGAGCTCCGGCCCGGGCACGAAGCGCATCGCGATGAAGAGCTCGCCGTCAGCCTCGTCAGCCTCGAAGATCGGGACGATGTTGGGATGGTCGATGGAGGCCAGGAGGCGCGACTCACGGAGGAACCGGTCGCGGAAGCTGGGATCGCTGGCCCGCCCGTCGGACAGGACCTTCAGGGCGACCGTCCGGCCCAGGCGGAGGTCGGTCGCCCGGTACACCACGCCCATCCCGCCACGGCCGAGCACCGCCTCGATGTGGTATCGGGCGAAGTCGCGGCCGACCAGGCGGTCCGTTGCCATGGCGCCAGAGTCTAGAGGCTCGCCTCGCCGCTGGGAAGGATCGCTGCCTGCCCGACGGGGTCGCGGACGGGAAACGCCGTGTACCGTTCAGACGACCGCGCGGGGCGGGCCCCACGGTTGGCGCGGCGGTCGCTACCCTATGGACGGCAGGGCAATCAGCTCGATCAGCCGGTGCCGCGAGCGGAGGAAGAACGTGGCGGATACGGTCGCCGTCCAGCCACCACCCGCCATGCGGATCCGTTGGCTGGAACCCGGCGGAGCCGGGCCCGAACGCGACATCCGCGGCGACGTCACGATCGGACGCGGCGCGGGCTGCGACATCGTCATCGACGATCCCGCGATCTCGCGGTCTCATGCTCGGCTGCGGGCCAGTCCCAGCGGGCTGGTGATCGAAGATCTGGGGAGTCGCAACGGCACGCTCGTCAATGGCGAGAGCGTCGCGCGGTGCGACCTGCGCCCGGGCGATGCGGTCGTTCTCGGCAGCCACTCGTTCGAGGTAATCGCGCCGGGCACGGAAGTGGGGACGCGTGCCCTGGCCGCTGTCAGCGCGGAGGGTTTGACCGTAATCCAGCCGACGGTCCCGTCGTCGGCGACCGTGCTGATGTCGATCCCCGACGAAGAGGAGCCGGCATCGGGCACTGTCCCCGCCTCGCTGCTCGCATCACCGATCGTATCTGAGCGGGCTCTCGCGGCCGCGGGCATCTCCGTGACGGTGTCCGATGCCCTGGCCCTCGGCAGCGGCCTCGGCAGCTTCGTGTTCGTTGACGCCCTGCGAATCGGCGGAATGGATGCCGCGTCGATCACGGTCGTCGGCAGCGAGCCCGCCCCGTTCAGCCGCTACCAGCGGCTCTGCCAGAACTCACAGATCCCGGCCCACGAACGACTTCGCTCGAATTCGGATTCATGTCCGGACAACCTGTGGGGGTTCCCCGGCTATGCCGTCCGCGAGTTGTGGGGCAACCTCAAGCGAGGCGACCTCGGAACGACCCTGTCGGTCCTATGGAGCATCTTTGGGGAGTCGGCCATCGCCGACACGTATACGCCTCGTTCGGGCGACGTCTTCACGAACGTCACGCGCGAGGCTGAGCGAATCGGCTGGAACCGAATGCTCCGCTATGGCCGGATCCGGACGATCCGCAAAACCGAGGAGGGTCGGATCCTCGTCGTGGCTTCGGAAGGCGAGGGGCCCTCGCACCGCCAGTTCGCGGTAGCGAGCCCCATGGTCCACCTTGCGCTCGGGTACCCGGCGATTCAGCTCTTGCCTGACCTCGCGGAGTACCGCGAGCGGACCGCGGATCGCCAGCGGGTCGTGAACGCCTACGAGGAGCACGCCGCCCTGTACGGTCAGCTCCGCGAGCGGGGCGGAACCGTGATCCTGCGTGGCCGCGGAATTGTCGCATCGCGCGTGCTTCAGCGCCTCTACGAGGAGCGTCTCCGCAATCCGGACATTACGGTCATTCACCTCCACCGCTCGAAGTTGCGAGCGGGGCGTCGATACGGTTGGTCGCAGCGGAAGGTCGACGGTGAGTTCGAGTTCCAGGCCTTCAACTGGCCGAAGGGGTGCTGGACCGGCCCGCAACGGTATGCGCTCGAAGCCGCCGCACCCGAGGACCGCAAGGGGCTGCTCGACGTCTGGGGTGGGACGACGACCGCCAATCGGCGCGACTGGCGGCGGATCGTGCGCGAGGGGCTGCGCGACGGCTGGTACCACCACGAATACGGCGTGGTCGAGCATGTGGTGCAGACCGACGATGGATTGTTGCGAGTCCGGGTACGCAACAACAAGGACAGCGGTGGCACGTTCGACCTCGCCGCGGACTTCGTGATCGATTGCACCGGTCTGGTAGCCAGTCCGGACCGATCGCCGGTTCTCGACGACGTCATCCGGACGTACAACCTCGAGCGCAACCCATTCGGGCGATTTCACGTGACAAACGACTTCGAGATTCCGGGAATGCGCCACGGGACATCACGGATGTATGCAGCCGGGGCACTGACGCTCGGCGGTCCGTTTGCCACCGTCGACAGTTTCCTGGGGCTGCAGTACGCGGCTATCCGGGCCGTCAACGCCCTGGCCGAATCGGAGCCTGCTGGTCTCCACCGTCTCGGCCCCCTGGAGTCCCTCGGCCAGTGGGTCCGATGGGCCCGGAGGCAGGCGCCGTGACTCCGACCCTAATCGGACGCTGGCAGACCCGGTTGGCCCTTCTCGGAACGCTGGGGATGCTGGTGAGCCTGCCGTTCTGCGTCGCCGTCGGTTCGGCGGCGCCCCTTGCCGTTGTGGCGTGGGTCGCCGTCCTGGGCTTGGCGTGGGATGCCCTGTATTCGTTCCTTCAGGCATTCCGCTGGGAGCGCGATTGGCCGGCCGCATTCGCGGTCCTTGCCGCGATCATCGAAGGAGTGGTTGTCTACCGACTCGCGACGAGCCTGGGACTGGCGGGCGTGCCATCGAATCTGTCGGGCGAATTGTTCATTGCGCAGTACGCGATCGTCTGGGTCGTGACATTCCTGTTCACGCAGGGCCCGATGCGAGTCCTGTTTCCGTGGTGGAGATTTCACGGCGGACGGATCGTTCCCGGAGTCTCGAGCCGGCAGCGGCGCTGATCGAAGCGAAGCGTCACGCGGCGGAATCCGGCACGTTTCGAACGACCGCGACGTACTGGTGGCCCGCTACGATCAGTCGGTCGCCGGTCGATAGCTGGCCACTGATCACCGCTGGTTCGCCACCCTCCGGGCGCTTGTTCGCGGCCTCGATGGTGACCGTCGTCTCGTCGACGACCCGCGGTCGCCCGTCGTCCAGGGCGACGGCGGGCGTGGCCCACGCGCGGGGCTGCCTAGCCCGTGGGCCGGCCTCCGTCGCCACGGCGTCCCAGCCGCCGCCCGATCGCGGTGCAAGGACCATCCCGTCGAGCAGATCGGTCACATCACCCGTCTCGCCGATCAACCGGAGCTCCACTCGGCGCTTCCGACGGACGCTGGTCACGGCGTTGACCAGGGATGTTCCGCAGAACCAGCACTCCGGATCGCCTGATCGATTCTCGCGGCCGCAGTGGCTGCAGACGGGGCCGCTGACTCGATCTCCCGCGGCCAGATCGTGAAAGCGCAGAACCGTCCCCCCAGCCTCGATCCGCATGCCGTCGCCGAGAGGGACGACGCCGGCAACTGCAGCCCCATCGATCCGGCTCACGTTGCTCGTGCTGAGGTTCTCGAACAGGAATCTCGCACCGTCCCAGGCCAGGCGTCCCTGCCGGCGCGACATGGTTGCCAAGGGCACCACGAGACCGGCGTCCGACTCGCGACCGAGCACGATGGAGCGTCCGGCTACCGGCTCCAAGTCAATGGCGTGGGGCTGTCCGTCCAGGATCCAGCTGAAAGCGAAGCGCGACATGATCCCTCCGATGCCGATGCCGAAGACGGGAAACGTGAACAGTCGGGAATTTACACAGCCTTGCCAGCCGGGCCGGCAGGCGATGCGGCCGGGTCGGCAGTCGAGTCGGCCGGGTCGGTCCAGCTTCCGCCCGAGCCCGCGTATGACCACGTGAATCGCGTCATGTCGTCGGTCGGGCCAAGGAGGCCGGCTCGGCCGCCACGGCGAACGAAGAGGACGGGCGCCGCGCTGGTCCGCGCGAGGCCGGCGCGGGCCGGGCCGAGCCCTTCCTGACGCCAGCGATCCGACAGGCCGGCGACGACGAGGCCGGCGTCCGCCGCGGCCAGGTGCAGCGCTGACTCGGTCGCCTCAACCACGCGGGTCGAGGCAGCCACCCCGGTGATCTGCTGGAGGACCAT
>JACDAH010000150.1 GCA_013695505.1 Chloroflexota bacterium
ACGCCGAACACTCCCCGGCGCCCGAGGTTTCCCCGTCCGCCGCCGCGTCGGCCGCCCCAGTCGACCATGACGACGCCGCGCTTGCGGTCGTCAAGCGCTTCCTCGACGGCGAGGGCGCCACGCTCGACGGCGCAGGAAACCAGCTGCTCGTCCCCCGTCTCGACGGCGACACGAAGGTCTTCGAGCTCACGATCGACGCGATCCAGCACCGGATTGACGCGAAGAAGGAGCCGGTTGCCGCGCTCGGCTACAACGGGACGTGGCCGGCCCCTCGGATCGAGGTCATCGAGGGCGACAAGGTCCGAGCCGTGTTCACCAATCGCCTCGACGAGTCGACGGGCGTCCACTTCCATGGCCAGCGGCTGCCAAACAACATGGACGGCGTCCCGCATATCACCCAGGACCCGATCGAGCCCGGCGGATCGTTCAGCTACGAGTTCGTCGCCCGGACGCCCGGCTCCCACATGTACCACTCCCACCACAACGCCACCGACCAAGTCGGGCGCGGCCTGCTCGGGGCGTTCATCGTCCAGCCGAAGGACCCGGCTGATCGCTACGACCGCAAGTACAACGTCTCGCAGGACATCGTCTGGATCAGCAACGACTCGCTGGGCGGGTTCACGATCAACGGCCGCGGCTTCCCGGCGACATCACCGATCGTGGCGACGGTCGGCGACACGATCGCGATCCGGTTCATGAACGAGGGCTCGATGATGCACCCGTGGCATCTCCACGGGATGCCGATGCGCGTCGTCGCCCGCGACGGCTACCCGCTCGCCCAACCGTTCCTGTGCGACACGCTTGGGGTCAACCCGGGCGAGCGCTGGGACGTGATCGTCGACTGCGAGGATCCGGGCGCATGGGCCTTCCACTGCCACATCCTGTCCCATGCCGAGGGCCACGACGGGATGTTCGGCATGGTGACCGCCCTGGTCATCGAGCCCGCCAATACCGCGCGTGGCACCGGCCCCATGCCGGCCGATCTGGTCGTCGCCGGGCCGCCGGCCGACCCGATCCGGACTGCCGCCACCGCCGCCGGCTCGACGGCGGTGCTGTGCCGGGTCCGGAGCGTCGGCTGATGACGATCACGGTCCCGACCGAGACCCGTGCGGTCGCCCGCGCCCGCATCGGGCCGGTCGTCCTCGGGACCGACCTGGGCCCAGCATCCACCACGGCCGAAACCGACGCGATCGCGGCGGCCCACGATGGCGCTGTCCCGCTCGTCGTCGTCCACGCCATCGATCCCGGCCGACTGCGCCTGCCCGGTGACCGCTTCCCCCAGCGGTTCGACCAGGTCCGGACGACCCGGGAAGGCCTCGTCGCGAGGCTCGTCGAGCGTGCCCGAGCGGTCGGCGTCGACGCCCGCGTCCTGATCTGGGACGGCGATCCGGCGACCTGCATCGTCGACGCAGCGCGCGCCGAGAACGCATCGCGGATCGTCATCGGCACGCATGGCCGCGGCCTCCTCGTCCGGGTGATCTCCGGGAGCGTGTCCGCCGCGGTCGTCGCGACGGCGGATTGCCCGGTCGACATCGTCCCGACCCGAACGGTGGGCGACCCCCCGACTGACACAACGGCCTGCGACTGACCCACCGCGCTGCTAGCATCGGCGGCCATGACCGACCGAGCGTGGGACTACGTGATCGTGGGCGGAGGCAGCGCCGGCAGCGTCCTCGCCAACCGCCTCAGCGACGACCCCGGCACACGCGTCCTCGTGCTCGAGGGTGGTCGACCGGACTGGCGGCTCGACGCCTTCATCCATATGCCGGCAGCGCTGACGTTCCCGATCGGCAGCCGCTTCTACGACTGGCGCTACGAATCGGAACCGGAGCCGTTCATGGGCGGCCGCCGGATCTTCCATGCGCGAGGCAAGGTGCTCGGCGGCTCGAGCTCGATCAACGGCATGATCTTCCAGCGCGGCAATCCGCTCGACTACGAGCGCTGGGCGGCCGACCCCGGGATGGAGACGTGGGACTTCGCCCACTGCCTCCCGTACTTCAAGCGGATGGAGGACTGCACCGCGGCCGCCGCCGACGATCCGTGGCGCGGCCACGGCGGCCCGCTTGGTCTCGAGCGCGGCCCCGCGACTTCGCCCCTGTTCCAGGCGTGGTTCGCCGCCGCGCAGGAGGCCGGCTATCCGCTCACGACCGACGTGAACGGCTACCGCCAGGAGGGCGTCGCCGCGTTCGACCGGAACATTCGGCGGGGTCGCCGGATCAGCGCCGCCCGGGCGTATCTCCACCCGGTGATGCGCCGCCCGAACCTGAAGATCCGGACCTCGACGCTCGTGACGAAGATCCATGTCGACGGCCGCCGCGCCGTTGGCGTCGAGATCGAGCGGCAGGGCGGCGGGACCGAGACGATCCGGGCGGGCGAGGTGATCCTGTGCGGTGGCGCATTCGCGACCCCGCAGCTCCTCCAGCTGTCGGGGATCGGGGCGGCCGCCGAGCTGACGGCACTCGGGATCTCGATCGTGGCCGATCTGCCCGGGGTCGGCGACCATCTCCAGGATCACCTCGAGGTCTACATCCAGTACGGATCGAGCCAGCCGGTCTCGATGCAGCCGTCCGCCACCGAGCTCTGGCGGCGGCCGTTCATCGGCGCCCAGTGGCTATTCCTCCGGAGCGGCCCCGGCGCGACCAACCACTTCGAGGCCGGCGGCTTCGTCCGCTCCAACGACGACGTGGCCTATCCCAACCTGATGTTCCACTTCCTGCCGCTCGCGATCCGCTACGACGGGACGCCGGCGCCGAGCAAGCACGGCTACCAGGTCCACGTCGGGCCGATGTATTCCGATGCCCGCGGGACCGTGAAGATCACCTCGACCGATCCCCACGCCCACCCGGCACTCCGGTTCAACTACCTCTCGACCGACCAGGACCGGCGCGAATGGGTCGAGGCGATCCGGACGGCCCGGAGGATCCTCACCCAGCCGGCGTTCGACGCCTTCTCCACCGGCGAGCTGTCACCCGGAGCTGCGGTCCAGACCGACGAGGAGATCCTCGACTGGGTCGCCCGCGACGCCGAGACCGCCCTCCACCCGTCGTGCACAGCCCGGATGGGCGTCGACGGGGCCTCGGTCGTGGATCCGGCAACGATGCGCGTCCACGGCATCGAGGGACTGCGCGCCGTCGATGCGAGCGTCATGCCCTACGTCACCAACGGCAACATCTACGCCCCGGTGATGATGCTCGCGGAGAAGGCGGCCGACCTCATTGCGGGCAGCACGCCGCTGTCGCCACAGACGACGCCGTTCTATCGCCACGGGACGTCGCCGCTCGACGGCCCGGCCCGGGCCTGAGCCGGCGGCGCCGGGGCCCGAGGACCCGGCCGGCCCGCCTGTGTCAGCGCTCGGCGACCCGCTCCCGGTGGGGCTCGCCGGCCATCTGGGCGTGGACGCGTCCCACGGTCGCGACCCACGTGGCGACCTCGGTCCGCCGCGCAACGCCGAGCTTGGCGAGGATGTGCTCGACGTGGGCACTGACGGTCTTCGGCGAGACGAAGAGCTCCTCGCCGATCCGGGCATTGGTCAAGCCCTCGGCGATCTTCCGCGCGACCTCGAACTCGCGGACAGTCAACGGGTGCCATGGCTCGATCTCGGCGCCGCGGCCCTTGGCCAGCCGCTCGAGTTGATCGGCTCGCACGAGGAGTGGCCGGCTGCCAAGGGCCGTCGCGGCCTGCCGGACCTCCCGCACGAGAGCCATCGCCTCGACGTAGCGGTTGGCGCGCAGGTCCGCCGTCGCCAGGTCGAGCCGAGCCCACAGCGCTTCCCAGCGGCGGCCGCGCTCGTCCCACTCGCGCGCCGCGGCGTCCAGCGACTCTCGCGCTGCCACGATCGACCCTTCCGCCAGCTTCACCAATCCCGTTCCTTGCTTGATCGCGGGCGACGCCACCTCGGCGAGCGGGCCGATGGCGCGGACGACCTGATCGAGCCATTTCGCCGCCCCGTCCGGCCTCCCCGCGACCTGGTACGCCCGGACGCCGGTCACGACGAATTGGGCGAGGAGGCCCCATTCGCCGCCCTGGCGGGCCTCCGTCAGCGCCTCCTCGCACACGGCGATCGCGCTGGCCGGGTCATCGGCCATGAGCGCGGCCTCCGCGAGCCCCCACAGTGCCGGCAGCGTGTACTCGAGCCACCCTGCACGTCGCCCGATCTCGAGGGCCGGCCGCAGGTGGGACTCCGCGAGCGGTCGGTCTCCGCGTCCTGCGGCGAGGTAGCCAAGGGCCCAGTTGGCGATCGCCCGGGCGCGCTGGGATCCGGGATCGCTCAGCGCCTGGCCACCCTGGCTCGCCGCCTCGTCCCATCGACCAGTCGCCCACGAGACGAGCGCCTCCGTCGAGGCCATGACGTGGCCACAGAACGACTCCTGGATCTCGTCGGCGTATTTCAGGCCCTCGGCGAGGCGGATGCCGGCCTGCCGGTAGTCGAGGGCGCGGGCCGCGTACACGGCGGCATCGCGATACGCCCCAACGGCGATCGCCTCCGCGCCCTCGCCCCGAGCTTGATCGGCCATCGAGCGCATCGTCGCGAGGGCGTCCTCCGAACGACCCTCCAGCACGTCGATCGCGGCGATCGACAGCTCGACGTCCTGCGCGACGGCGACCACGCCGTTTGCCACGGCGTAGGTGCGCGCTTCGTTGAAGAGGCGGCGGGCCTTGTCGAGATGACGCGCGTCGACCTCGAGGATGGCGAGGCTCCACAGCCCGAAGCCGCGCAGCGAGTGGGTGATGGGCCCGTCGGGCTGTGCATCCAGCTCGATCATGAGGCGGTGCACGAGGTCGCGCCGCTCCGCGACGGGCTCACATTCGCGGCGCGCGACGACGCTCAGATTCGCGAGCGCCTCCACGGCCAGCGGGCCATCGGCCGCCCGGACGGCGAGCTCGCGAGCGCGCAACGCCGCGTCGCGGCTGACGTCGTTGCGATCGAGACTGCTGGCTGAATGGGAGAAGGCGAGCCAGAGTCGTGCCTTCTCCCTGTCCGGGAGCGCATCGGGCATGTTCTCGATCGCCCGGCGGTAGAGGTCGAATGCCTCCCGGTGCGAGTAGACCTCGGTGGCCGCCGTGGCGGCGGTGAGTGCCGCGGTGAACGCCTGGTCGTGGAGTCCGGCGCGCTCGAAGTGGACCGAGGCGTGGATCTCCGTGGCGCCCGCGAGCGTCGCCCCGAACTCGGCGGCACGGGCGTGGAACCGACGGAGGTCCCGCGCGGGCACGTCGCCGTAGAGCGCGTCGCGCAGGAGCTGGTGCCGGAAGTCGTACATGCCCTCGTCGACGTACGCGTAGGGGTACAGGATCCCGGCGTTCACGAGCTCCTCGAGCGGCTCGTCGAGATCGGCGATCGGGCGGTCCAGGATCCCGGCGAGCACGTTTGGCACAAAGCATCGTCCGAGCACGGCGCCCGCCCGCGCGACGACGCGTGCCTCCTGGCTCAACCGCGCGACGTTCGCCAGGATCGCGTCCTCGATCGTGTCCGGCACGTGGACGCCGAGGATCGCGCGACCGTCGGTCGCCTTGCCGTCGACCGCGGCGAGCAGCTCCTCGATGTGGAGCGGGATGCCGTTCGTCCGCCGGTACACCGCCTCGGCCACCTCGCGCGGCGCCGGGAGGCCGGTGCCGAGCAGCAGGGTCGTGACCAAGGCCGTCTCATCCCTCGTCAGGCGTTGGATCCGTGCCTCTTCGGCGAGCCGCTGGGTCAGCAGCCGTGACCGCCACTCCCGATGGATGGAGCCCATCGGAAGCGCGTCGAGCCGGTAGACACCGACCAGCAGCAGCGGCAGGTCACGCGAGCCACGCGCGAGCTCGGCGATGACCTCCAACGTGATCTCGTCGGCCCATTGGAGGTCTTCGAAGGCGAGCAGCGTCGGCCGATCGACAGCAGTCAGGATCAGGTCGACGACGTCGCGCACGATGCTCCGACGAGAGCCGAGCGAATCCTGACCCTGGGCGCGATCCACAGCAAGGAGCCGGGGTCCCAGGGTCCCGAAGCTCTTCTCGTCCAACCAGCGCGCGAGATCCTCCACAACCGCCAGCATCGCAAGCTGGTCGTGCGGGTTGAGATCACCCTTGCCGAGTCGGAACCCGGCGGCGCCGGCCTGCTCGAGGATCACGCGGAGCAGTCGCGACTTGCCGACACCGGGCTCGCCGGCGAGCAGGAGCATGTGACCGCGGCCGGCAGCGACCTCCGCGATCCGCCGGCGACCGAGGGCGAGCAGGTCGTCGCGACCGACGAGGAGAGGCGAGACGTGCGGTCCGACGTACGGCATGGCCGGATTGTACGGACGAGATCGCTCGACACCATCGGTCGAATGACCGACGTGCCTGCCGGCCGAAACGCTCAGCCTGATCGCCGAGGGGGCATCCGTTGATCGACCGATGGCAGCGGGTGGGCCTGGCTCCACCGTTCGAGGGTCAGTTTTCGACCCGCGGATCGGAGGATCTCAGGATGACCA
>JACDAH010000153.1 GCA_013695505.1 Chloroflexota bacterium
GCGAAGACCGCCAGCACGGCCGGCCCGTCCGATCTCGAGTGCGCCGCTCCGGCCAGCCCGCC
The DNA here is from genome assembly GCA_013695505.1 of Chloroflexota bacterium. GTDB lineage: Bacteria > Chloroflexota > Limnocylindria > Limnocylindrales > CSP1-4 > CF-46. The sequence goes on from JACDAH010000153.1 coordinate 63, forward strand.
GCTTCCCGGCGGATATTGCGACGATTTCGGCCTCACGGTCGATATTCCGACGAGCTACTGGGCGACCCACAGCGGCGGTATCCAGATCGACCTGACGGGTCTGCCGCCGGCCAATGACTATGACTTCTACGTCTATGATCGGAACGGCAGCGAAGTCGCGTCATCGGGCCTTCCGGGCGGGGTCGAGTCGGCTCTCATCCCATGCGCCGACCAGTCCGCCGGCCCGTACAAGGTCCGGGTCGTTTACTTCACGCCCGTCGACAGCGGGTCCGGCCTGCCCGGCTATCAGGCCCAGGCGACGCTGGCCTCCCAGGCCGGCACCTGCGGCGGCGAGGCAACCGGCGGGCCGGCGACCTTCGTGCGCGACGCCCTGGGTTTCGGACCGGCGGCCGTCACCAGCGCCCAGTGGCTGGGCGGCGAACCGCAGGTCACGATCGAACGCCGCGAGTCCTATAGCCCGACATCGGCCGGTATCAATCCCAACCGGATCTTCGTCGACTGGCCCGTCTCGAGCCGGAGCGGGATCGGCCAGCTGCAGCGATCCCTGGATGGCGGCGACTCGTTCCGTCTCCTGTTCGATCGGACGTGCGCCAGCCGGAGCCGGCCGAACTGCCTGACCGAAGGAGGCGGGGACACCGAAAACGAGGTCAATCTCGCCAACGGCCAGGTGTTCTTCGCCGACCAGGAGATCGTCGCCAACGAGGCCCTCGCCAGCTCGACCGACCATGGCGACAGCTTCGTCGTCCAGACCGCGGTCACGAACTTCACGACGGCCACCGACCGGCAGTGGGTGGGCACAACGGACAACACGACGATGCTCGCGGCCGGCCGGCCGATCGTGGGCTTCCTCTCCTACCACGTTCCGCCACAGGGCTATGTCCAGGCCATCGATCCGACCGGCCTGCCGATCCCGCAGCCGGCCCCGCAGCTCCAGAACATCGGCCAGAGCGGCCAGATCCGAGTGGACAACAACGCTGCCAGTCCCGGCCACGGCTGGATCTACTGGCCCCATAACGGGTTCACCCCGGGCGGCACGTTCATGGCGACAGCGTCGAGCAGTGCCTTTGTGTTGCCCACCGACTGGCAGGACAACCCCGTCAGCGGGGCCGGTGCATCAAGCTTCCCGTGGGTGGCGATCGACAGCGCCGGCAATGCCTACGCCACGTGGGACACGGGCGGCGTCGTCTACTACAGCTTCTCCAACATCAGCGACAAGGCCAACGACCCGGGCCAGGGTGGCCGGCCCGGGACGAAGTGGTCGCCGCGGGTCCGGGTCAGCCTGCCCGAGGTCGGCAGTGCCGTGTTCGCCGAGGTCACGGCCGGTGATGCGGGGCGGATCGGCATCACCTACGTCGGGACGACCGACTGGACGGGCGAGCCGGACGATGCGCCCGACACGGCCGGCTGGAACACCTACGCGGCGGTGATTCCGGACGCGCTGGCCGTCGTGCCGACGGTCAACACAGGTCTCGTGACCCATCGGGTGATGCATTACGGCAACGTCTGCACGAACGGCACGACCTGCGCCACCACCGGCAAGGACCGCTCGTTGCTCGACATGATCGACATCAGCTTCGACGAGGCCGGCCGCCTCGGGATCATCACCATGGACAACAACTCGGACAGCTTCCACGCCGCACCGCCAGCCGGCGAGGACGAGAGCCCGTTCGTGCATTTCGTCAAGCAGACTTCCGGGATCTCCGTGCTCGCGAGCAAGACGATCAACGTCGCGATCCCGACCCAGGGCCGGAGCGATCCGGCCGGTGACGCCACCTGGCCGAACACGGCGGCGGGCACGAACCTGCCGTCGCTCGACACGCTCGGAGCCTCGATCGCGCTCGAGAACGGGAAGGTGGTCGCGCGGATCACGCTGTCCGACGCCAAGGCTCAGACGATGCAGCGCGACCTGAACACCTACAACGCGACGGTGTGCGTTCCGGCCACCTCCTGCCTCGCCGATCGTTTCCTGTACACCCTCCGGTTCATGGGTCCGCGCGAGATCTACCACCTGTCCGCCGAATTCACGCCGGGCAGCCCGCTGCGCTACATCGGCGGCAAGCTCGACGCCAACGACAAGCTGACCCTCGCGGCCTCACCCACATCGATCTATGGCGCCGGATATCACACCGACTTTGCGGCGACCGGGAGCCTTTCCGGCAACGTCCTGACGATCAGTGCGCCGCTGGCTTCGTTTGGTCTCGCGGCGGGCGCTCCGCTCTACAGCATCACGGGCTTCGCGATGGCGGGTCCGAGCGAAGCCACGGAGATCACGGTCGATCGGCTGATGCGGACCGTCGATGCCAGCCCGCCATTCGACGCCGTCCTCAGCGACAGCGCCGACCTGTCCGTGACGAAGACCGATGCGCCGGACCCCGTCAGGGTGAACGCCACGCTCACGTACACGATCGTGGTCCGAAACGATGGACCGCTCGCCGCGAGCGGCGTCACGTTGACCGATCAGCTCCCCAAGCAGGCGGGCTTCTCCTCGGTGACCACGACAGCTGGATCCTGCTCGGCCAAGGGGACCAAGGGGGTTGTCACCTGCAGCCTCGGGACAATCCCCAACGGCGGCCAGGTCACGGTGACGATCAAGGTGAAGCCGACCGGGCCAGGAACCATGACGAACACGGTCTCGGTCAAGGCGTCCTCACCAACGGACCCGAACCTGGCGAACAACACGGCAACGGCGACAACCCTCGTCGTCAACTGACGGCGGCCCCGGCCGCGGCCTCGGTCGATCTCGCTCCCCGGCGGAGCGAGATCGATCCTGATGCCCACGCCGTGGGTTGCGCCGTGCCCCGCCAGACCGGCCCGAGCCGGGCTCGCTGCTAGACTGGCCGCGGGATGACCACTGCGTTCCACCAGCGGATCGGCCGGAGAGGGTACGAATGAACATCGGGTTGATCATCGTGATCGCGATCATCGTCGTCGCCGTGATCCTCGTGATCGGGCTCTACAACGGCCTGGTCCAGAGGCGGCTCCGGATCGACGAGGCGTTCGCCCAGATCGAGGTCCAGCTCAAGCGCCGCCACGACCTGATCCCGAACCTCGTGAACGCGGTCAAGGGCTACATGGGCTTCGAGCAGAAGGTCCTGACCGACGTCACGAACGCGCGCGCCGCGGCCGTTGCTGCCGGCGCACAGGGCCCGGCCCAGCAGGCCGCGGCGGAGAACGCCTTGACCGGCACGCTCCGCTCGCTGTTCGCCGTCGTCGAGAACTACCCCGAGCTCAAGGCCAACCAGAACGTCCTCGAGCTCCAGGAGCAGCTGACCACGACCGAAAACCAGATCGCGTTCAGCCGCCAGCACTACAACGCGAGCGTCCTCGACTACAACACCGCGATCCAGGTCTTCCCGGCCGTGCTGATCGCGGGCATGTTCGGCTTCGCGAAGCGCGACTTCTTCGACGCCGAGCCCGAGGCGAGCGCCGTCCCGAACGTCGACCTGACCCTCTCCTAGCCGCGCGGATCGGAGGAGACCGAGCGCGCGCCGGGCATCGCCGATCCGACGCCGCTCCCCGCATCGACGATGGCCGACACCTTCTACACCCAGATCGCGGCGAACCGCCGCAACTCGTTCGTGCTCGCTGGCTTCGTGATCGTCCTCTTCGGGCTGCTCGGGTTCGCGATCGGCTACGCCGTGGCCGGCAGCCCCTCGGGCGCGATCGGCGTCAGCGGCATGGCCCTGCTGTTCGGCGGCCTGGCGGCGGTCGGGTCGTACTTCGGCGGGGACTCACTGGTCCTGTCGGTGTCGGGCGCGAAGGAGGTCGACGAGACGTCGGCGCCACAGCTCCTCAACGTGGTCCGGGAGATGGCAATTGCCGCCAACATCCCGATGCCGAAGGTCTACCTGATCGATGACACGGCGCCGAATGCGTTCGCCACAGGCCGCGACCCGAAGCACGCCTCGGTCGCGATCACGACGGGGCTCCTCGAGAAGCTCGACCGCGAGGAGCTCCAGGGGGTGATGGGCCACGAGCTCTCGCACGTCCGCAACTTCGACATCCGCTTCTCGACGATCGTCGGCGTCCTCGTCGGCTCGATCGCGCTGATGTCGGACTTCTTCCTCCGATTCACCTTCTGGGGCGGCGGCCGGCGGTCCTCGAACGACCGTGATTCGGGTGGGGGCGGTCTTCAGGCGATCTTCTTCGTGGTGGCGATCCTGCTGTCGGTCCTGGCCCCGATTGCGTCGCGGCTCGTCCAGCTCGCGGTCAACCGTCAGCGCGAGTACCTCGCGGACGCCTCGTCGGTGCAGCTGACCCGCAACCCGTACGGGCTCGAGCGGGCGCTCGCCAAGATCTCGTCGGACTCCGAGGTCCTCGAGGTCGCCAACCGGGCGACTCAGCACATGTACTTCACCAATCCGTTCAAGAAGTTCGAGGAGCGGGCGTCGGGTCTGTTCTCGACCCATCCCGCGACCCTCGACCGGATCAACCGCATCCGCGAGCTGACCGGCGACGCGGCGCTGGACGGCGCGGAGGCGGCTCAGCTGAGCGGGCTGGAGTGAAGCCTTCCGGGCTCAGCCTGGCCGAGGCGCTCTTCTTCGAGACCCCGGCGGAGCTCCGGGACTGGCTCGACGCGAACCACGGATCCGCGCCGGAGCTGTTCGCCGGCGCCTGGAAGAAGGCGACGGGCAAACCGACCCTCACCTGGCCGCAGATCGTCGAGGAGGTGCTCTGCGTCGGCTGGATCGACAGCATCCGGCGGAGTGTTCCGGGCGACGGCTGGGTGATCCGGCTGAGCCCGCGCAGGCGGGGGAGCATCTGGAGCGCCGTCAACGTGGCCAAGGTCGAGGAGCTCCGCGCGGCCGGCCGGATGCGACCAGCGGGCGAGGCCGCGTTTGCCGCGCGCCGGGAGGACCGGACCGCGATCTATTCGTTCGAGCAGGCGAAGGACCCGGAGCTGACGTCCGACGAGGAGGCACGCTTCCGGGCGAACGAGGCCGCCTGGGCGTGGTTCTCGGCGAAGGCTGCCGGGTTCCGCAAGCAGGCGCTTCACTGGGTGATCTCGGCGAAGAAACCGGAGACCCGCGAGCGCCGCCTCGCGACCCTGATCGAGGATTCGGCCGCCGGTCGCCCGATCAAGCCCATGGCGTGGTCGAAGAAGGGCGCCGAGCCCGTCGGCGCCGCGGAGCCCCGCGGTGCCGTGCCCAACGGTGCCGCCGAGGGCCGCGACGCCGCCCAGACGTCCCGAGACTAGCCTCGCCGGGCGCCGTGCCTGATCAGCGTCGCTGATCAATCGGGCTTCGGCCGCGCTCCGCCACGCTCAGATTCCGACACGGAAAGCTCGAACCGGGAGCTGGCCACGCGCGCCCGCCCCGCAATCGATCAGCCAGCCTGATCGGCCCGGGACCGGGAGCAGGCCAGGCGGCCAGGCGGGTTTGAAGGCCGTCGGAGGGCCGTGGTATCCTCCCCCCGCCGACGGGTGACCGAGCCTGGTTGGCCATCG
>JACDAH010000162.1 GCA_013695505.1 Chloroflexota bacterium
GATCCGGTACTCCATCGGCGCGACCCGACCACGCATCCGGACCCCCAGCCGATAACGCGCGCCCAGACCGACCGGTCCCGGGTCGAGCCGCTCAGAGCTGGCGACGCCCGGATCCCAGCGCTGCGCATTGGCGAAGTCGGCGATGAGTGCGAAGGTCTCCACGACGGGCAGCGTCGTCTCCATGGTCTCGTGCATTCGGGTCATGTCAGGTGTGCTCTCCAGGCGGACCGCTTGGGGTTCTCGCTACCTACGTTCGCATGGTGCTCCGATCCGGATGGATAGAGTGACCGAATGAGAGACATTGCAGATCCACTGGCGCTGATCGACGACCTGCTCGAGATCCTCGTGGTCCCGAGCTTCACCCGAGCTGGCTTTGCCGTTCGCCGGCGGCTCTTCGACTGGGCGTCAGCCGAATCATCCTCGATGGTGGGCCGCACCGTGGTGATCACCGGGCCAACCTCCGGGCTCGGCCGGGAGGTCGCCGGGTCCTTCGCCCGGATGGGCGCGCGGATCGTGCTGGTCGGCCGGGACGCCGCGCGCCTTGAGCGAACCGCGGCCGAGCTTCGGCGACGGACTCCGGGCGTCCCGATCGGCACGTTCGTCGCCGACATGTCCTCACTCGCGTCGGTCCGCGCCGCCACCGACAGGATGCTTGCGGGTGAGCCCCGGATCGACGTGATCGTCGACAACGCGGGCGCAATGTTCGCCGACCGGCAGGTGACATCCGAGGGGTTCGAGCGAACCTTCGCGACGCTGGTGCTCGGGCCGTTCGTGCTGATCGCCCGGCTGCTCCCCCGCCTCGTCGAAAGCCCCGACGCGCGGATCGTGGCGGTCTCGTCCGGCGGGATGTACACCCAGGCGCTGCCGCTCGACGACCTCAGCTTCGAGCGCGGTACCTACGACGGTCCGCGCGCCTACGCGCGCGCGAAGCGAGCCCAGGTCGCCCTGATCCGCGAGTGGGCTCGGCGCCTGTGTCATCGCGGCATCGTCGCCAACGCCATGCATCCGGGCTGGGCGAACACGCCCGGCCTCGAGGCCTCGCTCCCGGGATTTCGCGATCGGGTCGGTGGTCTCCTGAGGACCCCGGCCGAGGGTGCGGATACGACGGTCTGGCTGGCCGCCGCGGACCAAGCTCGGGAAGCGACGGGGCAAGTCTTCCTCGATCGGCGGCCTCGACCGTTCGACCGGGTCCCCTCGACACGGCTGTCGCCGAGCGACCGGCAAAGGTTGTGGAGCTTGATCCTGGCGATGACCGGCGAACCGGACCCGACGGCCTGATTTCGGCCCCGAACGATGTCGAAGCTCGAGCGGTCGATCGACGTGCAGGTCCGGGGCCGGCTCACGTGCCCGACGGAAGGATTGCGTTCTCAAACCAGTTCCGGACGAGTCCGGCGATGACCTCACGCATGGCGCCGATGCTCGAGGGTTTTCCGATGTGGACGCAGGCCGGCGGCGCGGCATCGCGATCTGGAGGGCAAGCGGACTGCGTGTGACGGGGACGTCACGTTCCGGGACCAGGATTCGACATCTGGATGAACGGCCAAGCCAGCCGTCGCGAAGAGGAAGACCGACATGGGTGCGCAGATCAATGCCGTGACGCTCGGGGTCAAGGACCTGCAGGAGTCGAAGTCGTTTTATGAGGGCCTCGGCGCCTCGGTCGACAAGGAATTCCCCGGGTTCGTTTCGCTCAAGTTCGGCGATGCCTCGCCAGACCTCGCGCTCTATCCCCGCGACGGGCTGGCCGCCATCATCGGCGTGCCGCCCGACGGCGCCGGTTTCAGCGGCATCGTCCTCGACTACAACCCACCCGGCAAGGGCAGGGATCGGGTCGATGAGGTGCTGAGCCAGGCCGAGCGCGCAGGCGGCAAGGTGGTCAGCCCGGCGCACGATGCGGAGTGGGGCGGACGCGTCGGCCACTTCAGCGATCCGGATGGCAACCTCTGGCAGGTCGCGAGCTACTAGAGGCTGAGCCTCAACGCACGAGGGCCCACTTCGGGTCGCGGGCGTCGCCGGCGTCGCCGGGCCTCCAGGTATGCGGGCGGCATGCCGGGGCCCGGCCGTGCCTGCACCTCGGTCGGGTCGTGGACCGCACCGCATGTGGGACACATCACCTGCACGGTGACCGGCGCACCACACACGGTGTGGCCGTACAGGATCGGCGGCTCGTCGGGGGTCGCCCAGCGGTCACCCCACTCCGTGAGCGCAATCAGCGCCGGCGCCAGATCCCGGCCCTTGTCCGTGAGCATGTATTCGTTCAGCTCGTGCTGGTCCGAGACCGGACGGCGATCCATGATCCCCGCGGCCACCAGGCCCTCGAGGCGGGACCTGAGCACGTTCGTCGCGATCCCGAGATTCTCCTGGAACTCGCTGTAGCGAGTCACTCCGGCGAAGAAGGCGTCGCGGATGATCAACAGGCTCCAGCGCTCGCCGACCTGTTCGAGGGACCTCGCGATCGAGCACACCTGCGTTTCGTACCGATTCCCGAGCATCGCCGGAGCATATCACTTGCATCATGCAACTGGAGGCTTATATCAACGGCAGTTTGCCCAGCCTGATCGCCACGGGCACGCGACGGCCGAGTGACAACGACGAGGGACTGGCCAGAGTCGAGGAGAAGCGGCAGAAGCTGCGCCTCGTTGGCTGACGATCGGTGGACATGCTCGACCATCTCCTTCAGAATACCCCCGGGGAGTATTCAGCCAGATCAACGAGGCGTTTTTCCGTGGAGCACCACCAGCACGGCCAATCGGCGACCGGGGCCGCCCCGATCGCGAGTCACGACCATCCGTCATCGGTTGATCGCGACGCCGATGGACCGGCACACGACCAGCATGCCGGCCATTCGGTCGCCATGTTCCGTGACAAGTTCTGGCTGTCCCTGGCGCTGACCGTCCCGGTCGTCCTGCTCAGCCACGACATCCAGGAGTGGGTCGGCTATGAGATCCCCTCGTTCCCCGGGGTCGAATACCTGCCGGCCGTCCTCGGGACGATCATCTTCGTGTATGGCGGCCTGGTCTTCGTCCGTGGCGCCGTCGGCGAGCTGCGCAACCGCCAGCCCGGGATGATGACCCTGATCTCGCTGGCGATCAGCGTGGCGTTCGTCACCTCGCTGGCCAGCACGATCGGCCTGTTCGATGTCGAGATCTGGTGGGAGCTCGCCACCTTGATCACGATCATGCTGCTCGGCCACTGGCTCGAGATGCGCTCCATCGCCCAGGCGCAGGGTGCGCTCGCCGCCATCGCTGCGCTGCTCCCGGACGCGGCGGAACGGATCACCGACGGCGGGACCGAGACCGTTTCCCTGAGCGCCCTCGCCGTCGGCGACATGGTCCTCGTCCGGCCCGGGGCGCGCGTTCCGGTCGACGGCGCGATCGTCGAGGGCAACGCCGATGTCGATGAGTCGGTCATCACGGGCGAGTCCGTCCCGGTCGCCAAGACGCCCGGCGACACGGTGATCGCAGGCTCGGTGGCCGTCGGCGGCAGCCTCCACGTCAAGATCGTGGCGATCGGTGAGGACACCGCCCTGTCAGGGATCATGCGCCTGGTCGCCGCTGCCCAGGCCTCGGCGTCGCGAGCCCAGGCGCTGGCCGACCGGGCCGCGGCGATCCTGTTCTACGTCGCCCTCACGGCGGGCATCGTCACCCTCCTCTACTGGTGGATCCAGGGCGACGCCGAAGGGGCGCTCGTCCGGACGGCGACCGTCCTCGTGATCGCCTGCCCGCACGCGCTCGGCCTGGCCATTCCCCTGGTCATCGCGATCTCGACCGCGCTGGGCGCCCGGAACGGCCTCCTGGTGAAGGACCGCATGGCGCTCGAGCGAGCGCGCGAGATCGACACGGTCATCTTCGACAAGACAGGCACCCTGACTCGGGGCCAACCGGCGCTGATCGACGGGACCGACGACGAGTCCCTCCGTCTGGCCGCGGCCGCGGAGGCCGACTCGGAGCATCCGCTCGCCCGGGCGATCGTCGAGGGTGCCCGAGGTCGCGGCCTGTCCGTCCCCGCTGCCACGGCCTTCGAGGCGCTCGCCGGCCGCGGCGCCCGCGCC
>JACDAH010000186.1 GCA_013695505.1 Chloroflexota bacterium
GTCCACGGCCGGGTCAGGCAGACAACCCCCGCCGCCGCGATGACCGGCCAGATCCTCACGCCGTCGCGCCCGCGCCACACCGCGACGCCAAGCGGGCCGAGGAACTCCAGGGCGCTCGCGGTGCCGAGCGGCAGGCGCGCGATCGCCGCCATGAAGAGAAGCGCGGTGCCCGACGTGACCACTCCGAGGAGCACGGTCGCCCGAAACGCGGCGGGGGAGAAGTCCGAGGGCCGTGGTCGCACCAGCAGGATCAGGATGAGCCCGCCCCAGGCCAGCCGCAGCCACGTGGTGCCTGCGGCGCCGAGGTCGTCGATCAGGCTGACGGCGACGGCCAGGCCAAGCTGCACGCACAGCATCGAGACCACGGCCATCGACGCGCCGCTGCGCGACGACGACATGGTCGGCCGGGTGGCGGTGATCGCGGTCATGGTTCGGAGTGTGGCGCCCGAAGGCGACAGAGCCTGTCAGGTTCGCGCCGATGCCCTGGTTGGCCGCCCCGGCCGGGTTGCGTGGGCGAGGATCCCGGTTGATCGACACGTTCCATCGGACGGTGCGATTCGCCGTTCGGAGGTCGGTGGGTATTCTTCGCCGATGGGCACCGACATTCTCCGCCGCCATGCCGTTCAGGTCGAGGGCAATCCGGCGGGCCGGCCGATGCTCTTCGCCCACGGATTCGGCTGCGATCAGACTCTGTGGCGGTTCGTCGCGCCCGCGTTCGAGGCGGATCACCGCGTGATCACCTTTGACTATGTCGGGGCCGGCGCCTCGGATCGGTCCGCCTACGATCCCCAGCGCTATGCCAGCCTCGACGGCTATGCCGAGGACGTTCGGGCGATCTGCGCCGCCCTCGACCTGCGCGACGTGGTCCTCGTGGCCCACTCCGTCAGCGCGATCATCGCCGTGCTCGCGGCGATTGCCGAGCCGGACCGGTTCGGCGCCCTGATCCTCGTGACGCCCTCGCCGCGCTATCTCGACGATCTTCCCGAGTACCGCGGCGGCTTCGCCCCGGCCGACATCGACGGACTGCTCCAGATGATGGATCTCAACGCGATGGGCTGGGCAAGCTACCTCGCTCCGATCGTGATGGGCAACGCAGACCGCCCCGCGCTCGCCGGCGATCTCGAGACCACCTTCTGCTCGATCGATCCGGCGATGGCCCGCCAATTTGCCGAGGTCACCTTCCGGGGCGACAACCGGGCCGATCTCGACCGAGTGACCACGCCGTCCCTGATCATCCAGTGCGCCGAGGACGCCATCGCGCCGCCGTCGGTTGGGGCCTTCGTCCACGATCACCTCCGGGGGAGCGACCTGCGGGTCATCGCCGCAACCGGTCACTGCCCGCATGTCAGCCATCCGGCCGAGACGATCGAGGTCATTCGCTCGTACCTGCGGTCCCAGCAAGAGCAGCGGACCGCCAAGGTCGACGTGAGATCAGCGTGAGATCAGCGTGAGATCAGCGTGAGCTCGGCCCTCGACGATGTCCCCGGCGGCGTCGTCTCGCTCGACGCCGATCTCCGGATCACCGCCGCCAATCGCGCGCTCGGCACCCTCGTCGGACGCGATCCGTCGTCCCTGATCGGCGAACCGTTCGACGTCCTGCTGTCGCTGCCGGCCCGGATCCTGTTCCAGACGCACGTGTTCCCGGCGCTCCAGGCCGATGGCCGGATCGAGGAGGCGTTCCTCACTCTGGCGACTGCCGAGCCGGAGCCGACGCCGGTCCTCGTCAACGCGGTCCGGACCGACTCCGACGGTCTGTCGCACTATGACCTGCTCATCGTCCGAATCCGGGCCCGCTCACGCTGGGAGGCGGATCTCCTTCACGCGACCCAGGCTCTCCACGCGGAACGCGCCGCGGCCCAACGGGTGGTCGACGAGCTGGCGGCGACGACCCGCGACCTGGAGGATCGCCACGACGAAGAGCGGCGCAACCGCGCGTTCCGTGATGTGTTCGTCGGCGTGGTCAGCCATGAGCTGCGGACCCCGATCACGACGATCTTCGGAATGAGTCAACTCCTGAAGACCCGCTTGTCATCGCTCGATCCGGCGGTGGTCGCCCAGCATCTCTCCGACATCGCCGACGAGGCCGACCGGATGCGCCGCCTGACCGAGGACCTCCTCGTCCTGAGCCGCGCCGAAGGCCGCCAGCTGCGCGTCGGTTCGGAACCGATCCTGGTCCCGCACCTGGTCCGCCGCGCGGTCGACGCGGAGGCCGAGCGCTCGCCGGGTCATCGGTTCAGCGTCGAGGTCGGAGCCGGCCAGCCGGCGGCGCTTGGAGAGGACACCTACGTCGACCAGGTGGTCCGGAACCTCCTGTCGAACGCGGCGAAGTACAGCCCCTCCGGAACGACGATCCGGATCACCATCGGGCGCGAAGACGATGGCGTGGCGGTCCGCGTGATCGACGAGGGGCCAGGCTTCGGCGACCAGGCACCGGACGCGCTGTTCGAGGTCTTCTACCGGGCGCCCGGGGTCGTCGGCACGACGTCCGGCGCAGGGATCGGCCTGTTCGTGTGCCGCGAGCTGGTGGCGGCGATGGGCGGCCGGATCTGGGCATCGGCGGCGCCGCTGCCCGCCACCCATGGCGCCGAGTTCGGGTTCTGGCTGCCCGACGCGAACGACGACGACCCTGAAGCCGATGGCGGGTCATGAACGCCGATGGGTGCGGACCGGTTTGGGAGCGCCGGCGCGAGTCGCGCTTCAGCGACCGTCGCGCACAGAGCCGGTGACAGCCCGCAGGCCCATCGCGATGAGCCACCCGTCCGTGGCCAGGAGCCCGGCCCGCTGCCAGAACCCCGCCTCGGGCCGGGCCAGCGACAGCCCCAGGCAGGCGATCGAGACGGCTCCGACCACGACCGAGGCTCGGCCGATCGCCGGGCTCCTCTTCGCGAGCGTCGGAGCGGCCGACGGCCCCATCGCGGCGAGCGCGAGGTAGCCGAGTCCCGCGACCACCGCGTGTGCCCGATCGCCCTCTGGCGACTGCCCGAGCGGCGCGAGCGCGATCCCGACGGTCAGGAGCACGTTCGCCCCGAGGACGACAGCCGCCGGCGTGCCGAGGAACCGTCGCGCCGGGATGGCCGCCGCCCCGACCGCCACAGCGAAGGCGCCGAACCCGACGTTCATCAGGCTCCGTGTCGTCGCGTCGACAGCGGCGAGATCGCTGATGTGGTCGCGGATGGGAGAGTATCCGGGCGTCATTGCTCCGGACACCACCCACGCGGTGATGAATGCGGTCGGCCCCACGACCAGGCCGGCGCTGAGGGCGCGGTCGAGATTGCTGAGCGGCGGAAGGACTGGCATCGAGTGCAGGGTATCCGGCGAAGCCGACCGCCGCTGTCGGCGCGTCGCGACCACGTGAACGGCGGGATCACAGCCGATCACGGCCCCGGAACGACAACGACCACGCGGCCGTTAGTATCACGGTGATGTCCGCCTTCCTTGCCGACACCGTCGACGTCCTCCGTCGCACCCCGACCGTCGTCTCGGCGCTGCTGGCGGGCATTCCCGACACCTGGACCGACACCCCCGATGTCGCCGGCGGCTGGCAACCCCGGGACGTCGTCGGCCATCTGATCTCGGCAGAGATCGACGACTGGATCCCGCGCGCGGAGCGAATCCTCGAG
>JACDAH010000005.1 GCA_013695505.1 Chloroflexota bacterium
GCGCCGAACCGGTGGTGCGGCCACCCGCTGATGGACGATCGCGTCGCTCGTCAGCGCCGAGGCGGGGATCCGGGCGAGCTCGGCGCCGGCCTCATCGACGACCGTGACATCGCCGTCGTCCGTGACGGTCCCGATCACCGCCGCCGGCAGGCCCCAGCGCTCGCAGACGGCCCGGACCGCGTCCCATTGAGGCGGCTCGATGACCGCGAGCATCCGCTCCTGGGATTCGCTGATCAGCACTTCGAACGGCTCCATTCCGGGCTCGCGGCGCGGGATCGCGGCGAGGTCGACCCGCATGCCCGTTCCGGCCCGGTCGGCGGTCTCCGAGGTGGCGCACGTGATCCCGCCGGCGCCGAGGTCCTGGAGTCCGGCGACGAGACCGCCCCGAATCAGCTCGAGCGACGCCTCGATCAGCAGCTTCTCGGCGAACGCGTCGCCGACCTGGACGCTGGGCCGCTTGGAGGCGTCCTGATCACCGAAGGTCGCGCTGGCCAGGACGCTCGCGCCGCCGATCCCGTCGCGCCCGGTGGTCGAGCCGAACAGGACCACGAGGTTGCCCGTGCCCGGGGCGGCAGCCAGGGTCAGATCATCGATCTCGAGGAGGCCGATGGCCATGACGTTGACCAGAGGATTGCCCTGGTACGACGGGTCGAACACGAGCTCGCCGCCGACCGTCGGCACGCCGACGCAGTTGCCGTATCCGCCGACCCCCGTGACGACGCCCTCGACGAGGTGGCGTGTCCGGGCGTCCGACGGATCGCCGAATCGGAGCGCGTCGAGGATGGCGATCGGGCGGGCGCCCATCGTGAAGATGTCGCGCAGGATGCCGCCGACCCCGGTTGCCGCACCCTGGGTCGGCTCGACCGCGCTCGGGTGGTTGTGGGACTCGATCTTGAAGGCGACCGCGAGCCCGTCGCCGATCGCGATGACACCGGCGTTCTCGCCCGGTCCCGCGACCACGCCGTCTGCCGCGGTCCCGACTGGCAGCGTCTTGAGCAGCGGGCGCGAGCTCTTGTACGAGCAGTGCTCGCTCCACATCACGCTGAACATCGCAAGCTCGAGGTCGTTCGGCATCCGGCCGTCGAGCCGGTCGCGGATCGCGCCGAGCTCATCGTCGGTGACGCCGAGGCGGCGATGGAGCGGCTCCCCGGGCGAGGCGTCCTTCGCTGCGTCGGCCGGCTCGAGCGTCATCGTCATCGGGCTCCGACCTCGACCGGGCCACCGGCTCGCTCTCTATCCGCGGCGCTCGCGACGAACGATGCGACGATCCCGAGCCCGTCGTCGGAGCCGAGGACGGCCTCGACCGCCGTCTCCGGATGGGGCATCAGGCCGGCCACGTTGCCCGCGGCGTTCGTCACGCCCGCGATCGCTCGGAGCGAGCCATTCGGGTTCGCCCGGTCCTCCTCGCCGCCGGCGCGCGAGCCATCCTCGTGGACGTAGCGGAACAGGACCTGGCCGTTCGCCTCGAACTCGTCGAGGGTCGCGTCGTCCGCGTAGAAGGCGCCCTCGCCGTGGGCCACCGGCATCCGCAACGCCCGTCGCTCGCCCAACCGCTGAGTGAACGGCGTATCGAGCCGCTCGGCCGCGATCGCGATCTCGCGCGACACGAACCGCAGGCCTCGGTTGCGGAGCAGCGCGCCGGGCAGGAGATGAGCCTCGGTCAGGACCTGGAAGCCGTTGCAGATCCCGAGGACGAGCCCACCGTCTGAAGCGAACCTGGCGACCGACCGCATCACCGGGCTGGATCGGGCGATGACGCCGGCCCGGAGATAGTCGCCGTACGCGAAGCCGCCGGGGATCAGGACGGCGGCAACGCCCTGGAGCGTGGCGTTCTCGTGCCACAGGATCACCGCCTCGGCGCCGGCCACCTCGAGCGCGTTGACCGCGTCGATGTCGCGGTTCGAGCCCGGGAAGACCACGACGCCGATCTTGACAGTCACCCTGGCGCTCCGGATGCGGAGTCAGACTCGATCGACGACACGGCTCCGAGGACCTCGATCTGGTACGCCTCGATCAGTGGGTTGGCGAGGAGCTCGGCCGCGAGGCGCTCGACGACCGCCCGCGCCGCCGCATCGTCGGCCGCGGACACGGTCAGCTCGATCCGCCGCCCGACCCGGACCGCGCTCACGCCGGCGATCCCGAGGTGATCGAGGCTGCCCTCGACCGCCCGGCCCTGGGGATCGAGGATGCCGGGCTTCGGGCTGACGTTGACGGCGTACCGGGTGTCGACCGTCATGTGCTCGCCCCAATCGTGTCGTCGTCGAGGTAGCGCTGGAAGCTGGCGCCGGTGATCCGCTCGAACGCCTCGACGTAGCGGGCTCGCGTGCCGCTGACGACATCGGCCGGCAGCTCCGGCCCGGGCGGCGTCTTGTCCCACGCCTGCGTCTCGAGCCAGTCGCGGACGTACTGCTTGTCGAAGCTCGCCTGGGAGCGGCCGGGCGCGTAGTCCGCGGCGTCCCAGAAGCGCGACGAGTCGGGGGTCATGACCTCGTCGATCAGGAGCAGCTCGCCGGTCGCCGGGTCGATTCCGAACTCGAACTTCGTGTCGGCAAGGATCACCCCGGCCGGCTCCGCGATCTCGGCGCCACGGCGGTACAGGGCGATGGCGAGATGCGCAACCCGCTCCACGACGTCGCGCCCGACCAGCTCGGCCGCCTCGTCGATCGAGATGTTCTCGTCGTGACCCTCCTCGGCCTTGGTCGAGGGCGTGAACAGCGGTTCCGGCAGCCGGTCGCTCTCGCGCAGGCCGCTGGGCAGCGGGATCCCGCAGACCGCGCCGGTCCGGCCGTAGTCCTTCCAGCCGGAGCCGGCCAGATAGCCGCGGACGATGACCTCGATCGGGAGCGGCTCGACCCTCCGGCAGAGCATCATCCGGCCACGCAGCTCATCCGCGGCGGCGGCCTCGACCGGCCCACCGCCCGCCCCTGGGCCGCCACCGGGGATGTCCTCGGGCGCGACGCCGACGAGGTGATTCGGGACGAGGTCCGCCGTCTTCTCGAACCAGAACCGCGACACGCCGGTCAGGACCCGGCCTTTGTCCGGGATCGGCGTGGGCAGGACGACGTCGAAGGCGCTGAGCCGATCGGACGCGACGAGGAGCAGGCGATCCTCGCCGACGGCGTACAGGTCGCGGACCTTGCCGGAGCGCAGGAACGTGTCGGCGAACGGGCTAGTGGGCGGCATGGATTTCGGCCTCCAGGCTGTCGAGTCGGGCAATGACGGCGGGGACATGGCGGAGGTGGGCGGCATCGTCGAAGCAATTGTCGAGCTCGATCAGGCTGAGTCGCTTGGCGACCTCGGCGTCGATTGCGAGAAGGTCGCGGAGCGGTTGCCTATCGTCCGCGGCGTGGAGGGCTGCTCGCTGGACGACGCTGTAGGCGGCCTCGCGGCTCATCCCGCCCCGCTCGACGAGGACGCCGAGGATGCGGCTGCTCGCGTGGAGGCCGAGGCCCCGCTCGATGTTCTCGAGCATCCGCTCGGGGCGGACGACGAGCCCCTCGATGAGCCCGGCCATCTTCACGAGGAGGTAATCGAGGACGATCGTCGCGTCGGGCAGGATCACCCGCTCCGCGCTCGAATGGCTGATATCGCGCTCGTGCCACAGGGGCTGGTTCTCGAGCGCGGTCTGGGCGTAGCCGCGGAGCAGCCGGGCGAGGCCGGCGATCCGCTCGGCGAGGATCGGATTGCGCTTGTGGGGCATCGCGCTCGAGCCCTTCTGGCCGGGCTTGAACGGCTCCATGACCTCACCGAGCTCGGTGTGCTGGAGGTTCCGGATCTCGGTCGCGAACCGCTCGAGGCTTCCGCCGAGGATCGCCATCGCGGCCAGGAGCGCGGCATGGCGATCGCGCTGGACGATCTGGGTGCTGGCGGGGTCGGCGTGGAGCCCGAGCTCGGCGAGCACTTCCGCCTCGACGTCCGGACCGAGGTGGCTGTAGGTCCCGACCGGCCCCGAGATCTTTCCGGTCGCGATCTCGTCAACGGCGGTCGCGAGCCGGCGCCGCCCGCGGTCGACCTCGAACGCCCAGCCGGCGAGCTTGAGCCCGAACGTGATCGGCTCGGCATGGACGCTGTGGGTCCGGCCCATCATCAGCGTGTCGGACTCGCTTCGAGCGCGGGCGATCAGCGTCGCGAGGAGGCGGTCGCAGTCTCGGACGAGGAGCTCGCCGGCAGCCCGGAGCTGGAGGGCGAGCGCCGTGTCCACGACGTCGCTGCTCGTCAGCCCGAGGTGGAGGAAGCGGCCGTCGGGACCGACGGTCTCGGCCACCTGGCTGACGAAGGCGATGACGTCGTGGTCGGTCGTCTTCTCGATCTCGGCGATCCGCTCGGGGTCGACGGCTGCCCGGGCTTCGAGGTTGGCGAGGGCCTCCGCCGGGACCTTGCCGCGCGCTGCCTGGGCCCGGCTGACCGCCAGCTCGACCCGCAGCATCTGCTCGAAGCGGGCCTTCTCGGTCCAGATCGCGCCCATGTCGGGGAGGGTGTAGCGCCGGATCATCGCGCGGCCTGCGCGGGCTCGGGCGCGGGCGCGCCGACGCCGATGTCCCGGCGACGCTGCATGCCGGGCCAGGTGATGAGCTCGGCGGCCCGGTCGGCCGCTTCGGCCGCATCGGCGACGTCCCGGCCCCGCGCGACCACGGTCAGGACTCGCCCGCCGGCGGTCAACCAGCCGGAACCGGAGACGCGCGTCGCGGCGTGGAAGACGATCGCGCCCGATCGCTCGGCCTCGTCGATCCCCTCGATCGGATCGCCCGTGGTGGGCGCGCCCGGATACCCGGCCGAGGCGAGCACGATGCCAACC
>JACDAH010000212.1 GCA_013695505.1 Chloroflexota bacterium
GCTTCCTCGGCTTCGGGGTCAACCCGATCACCCCGACCTGGGGCAACATCCTGTCGAGTGCGCTGACGTTCATCCCCCTCGGAAATTGGTGGTGGCCGTTCTTCCCCGGGATGGCGATCATCCTGACTGTCCTCGCGGTGAACTTCGTGGGTGACGGACTCCGCGACGCGTTCGATCCTCGGTCGCGGGCATGACCGAGGTCATTGCCGCACCGACGCCTCTCGGGGCGCCACCCGCCGACGACGTACTGCTCGAGGTTCGCGACCTGCGGACCTACTTCCACGTCCTCGACGGGACCGTGCCCGCCGTCGACGGCGTCTCGTACACGCTGAAGCGCGGCAAGTCGCTCGGCATCGTGGGCGAGTCCGGCTCGGGCAAGAGCGTCAGCGCCTTGACGATGATGAGGCTGCTCGATATCCCGCCGGCCGAGATCCGCTCGGGCGAGATCTGGTTCGACGGCAAGGAGCTCCTGTCGATGCCGATGGAGCAGATGCGCAAGCTCCGCGGCAACGACATGGCGATGATCTTCCAGGAGCCGCTCACCAGCCTGAACCCGGTGTTCAGCGTCGGCGACCAGATCGCCGAGCAGGTCGAGCGTCACAAGAAGGTCAGCCGCAAGGCGGCCTGGGACCGGGCGATCGAGGCGCTCCAGCTCGTGGGCATCCCGTCTCCGGAGCGGCGGGTCAAGCAGTACCCCCACGAGATGTCCGGCGGCATGCGCCAGCGGGTGATGATCGCGATGGCCCTGTCGTGTGAGCCGAAGCTGCTCATCGCCGACGAGCCCACGACGGCCCTCGACGTGACGATCCAGGCCCAGATCCTCGAGCTTCTGAAGTCGATTCAGGACCGGACGGACTCGGCGCTGATGCTGATCACCCACGATCTTGGCGTCGTCGCTGAGATGGTCGACGACGTCATCGTCATGTACGCGGGGCAGGTCGTCGAGCAGGGCTCCGTCGACGAGGTCCTCGTGAACCCCCGGGCGCCGTACACGATGGGCCTGATCGAGTCGATCCCGACCGTCGACAAGCGCGGCGGCCGGCTGTCGGCAATCAAGGGCACCGTTCCGAACCCGTTCAACATGCCGCCCGCCTGCCGCTTCGAGCCGCGCTGCCCGTACGGCTGGGACCTGTGCCACGAGAAGGCTCCGGATCTCTACCCGGCCGGTCACGCGGGCCAGCTGGCGCGCTGCCACCTTCATACCGCTGCCGGTGCGGCGCGACTTCCGGCGGCGGTGGCCGACCACGAAACGAAGATGAACGCCGGCGAAGGCATCAGCTGACGTGGAGGACCAGGACGCGACCATGGAATCCAGCACCGCGTCGGCCTCACCGGAAGCCGCCCCCGCGCCCGGTACCGTTGTCGTCGAGGGCGGGACGTCGGTTGCCGAGATGGACCCGCTCGAGATCGCCCGGGTCGGAGCGGGTCACACGCTCCTCACGGTTCGCGGCCTCAAGAAGCACTTCCCGATCTATGGCGGCCTGCTGAAGCGCCAGATCGGGACGGTCTTCGCGGTCGACGGCGTCGACTTCGACGTGAACGCGGGCGAGACGTTCAGCATCGTCGGCGAGTCCGGCTGCGGTAAGACGACCCTCGGCCGGTCCGTGCTGCGCCTGATCGAGCCGACCGCGGGGTCGGTGAACTTCGCCGGACGCGACATCACGAACATCAGCGCCGACGAGCTCCGCCCGCTTCGCCGCAAGATGCAGATCATCTTCCAGGACCCGTTCGGATCGTTGAACCCGCGGATGCCGATCAGCGACATCATCGGCGAGGGTCTCTTCGCCCAGGGGATGAAGGACCGCAAGGCGCGCGACAAGAAGGTCGAGGACTCGCTCGAGCTCGTCGGCCTCCGACGCGAGTACACCCGGCGCTATCCGCACGAGTTCTCCGGCGGCCAGCGGCAGCGGATCGGAATCGCCCGAGCCCTCGCCCTGGGGCCGGACATCGTTGTCTGCGACGAGCCGGTGTCGGCGCTGGATGTGTCGATCCAGAGCCAGGTCCTCAACCTCCTCCTCGACCTCCGCCGCGACCTTAACCTGACCTACATCTTCATCAGCCACAATCTCTCGGTCGTCCAGTACTTCAGCGACCGGGTCGGCGTCATGTACCTTGGCCGGATCGCCGAGATCGGCTCGGTCGAGCAGCTCTACAAGAACCCCCGCCACCCGTACACCGTGGCGCTCCTGTCCGCCATTCCCGACCCGAACCCACGCCGGCGCAAGAAGCGCCTCGTCCTCAAGGGTGACGTGCCATCGCCGGCCGCGCCGCCGAAGGGCTGCCGGTTCCACACCCGCTGCTGGTTGCGCGAGAAGCTCGGCAACCCCGAGCGCTGCTCGACCGAGGAGCCTCAGCTGCGGGACCTCGGCGGTGGCCATCAAACCGCGTGCCACTTCGCCGAGCAGGTCACCGCCGACACCGTGTCGGCGGCGGTCGCGACCCAGTCGGTCCTGGAGACCGCGGTCGCCGATCTGGAATGACCCTCGATCGGGCGGCGGGTCCGGGCCCACGGGCCGTCGCTCTACATCGCGTCACCCCGAACCGCCCAGTGCGCCGACCCGTGGCTGGCGCGGTCCCGCTCGGGCTCGCTGCCCTGGTCGCCATCGTCGCCCTCGTGGCAGGTG
>JACDAH010000239.1 GCA_013695505.1 Chloroflexota bacterium
TTCCACGCCTCCGCCCAGTCGGCCTCGTGGACGATCCGGCTGGTCAGCTCGCTGATCGGCCGCAGCCCGAAGGCCTGGAGGTGGCCGAGAGCCGCGGCGGCCTGGGACGCGGCCTGCTCGGCAGCGCCGGGATCGCGGGCGGGGAGGTAGGCGCGCACGATGGATGGACGCGTCGGGTCGATCCGCGCCCCGAGTCCTTCCTCGACGAGCTCGAACGCGGGTTCGACACTGGTGCCGCCGGGTGCGAACCGGCCGAGGATCTCCGACACGGCCTCGACCGCCTCGTTGTCAGCGTTGACCGAAAGCTCGAGCCACGCGCCCGCCGATGTGACCTCCGGAGCACCCGCCCCGGCGCCGCCTTCGGGACCGTCCTCGGGACCGCCCTCAGCCAAGCGCGTCGCGGACCTTGTCGAGGATCCCGCCGTGCCCGACCGCAACCACCTCGCCCGACTCGATCGCGTACTCGGCCAGCAGCTCGCGCTGGCGCTTCGACAGCTTCGCCGGCACGACGACGTTCACGAACACGTGGAGATCGCCCTTCGAGCCGGTCCGACGCAGGTGCGGGACGCCCCTGCCGCGCAGCCGGATCTCGGTCCCGGGCTGGGTCCCGGCCTTCACCTCGACCGGCTCGTCACCGTCGACGGTCGGGACCGAGATCGTCGTCCCCAGGGCAGCCTGGACGATCGAGATGTCGGCCTCGTAGAGGAGCTCCGTGCCCTCGCGCCGGAGCTGGGCGTGGGGCGTTACGTGGACCGCGACGTAGAGCGAGCCGGCGGGGCCGCCGCGGACGCCGACCTCGCCTTCGTTCGACAGTCGGATCTGGTGGCCCTCGTCGATGCCGGCCGGGATCGAGACGCGAAGCGTCCGGTTTCGCTCCGTGCGGCCCTCGCCGTGGCAGGCCGGACAGGGCTCTGTCACGAGCTTCCCTTCGCCGTTGCATTTCGGGCAGGCCGTGACGTTGACCATCTGCCCGAGCATCGTCCGGCGGGTGGACCGGATCTCCCCCCGGCCGCCACAGCTGTCGCAGGTCACAGGCTCCGTGCCGGGTTTCGCGCCGTTGCCATGGCACGTCTCGCACGTCCCGTAGACCGGGAACTGGATCTCCTTGTCAGTGCCGCGGACGGCCTCCCCGAAGGTGATCGGGAGGTCGTAGCGGAGGTCCGACCCCGCGGTCGGGTGGCCGCGTCGCGATCCGGCCGCCGCCGAACCGCCGAAGAAGGCGTCGAAGATATCGCTGAATGAGCCGAATGCGCCGGGATCGAACCCCGCGCCGCTCTCACCGCCAAGGCCGGCCCGGCCGAACATGTTGTACGTCTGGCGGCGCTGGGGATCGGACAGGACCTGATAGGCCTCGTTGATCTCCTTGAACCGCGCCTGGGCGCCGGGGTCGGTGTTGACGTCCGGGTGCCACTGCTGGGCGAGCTTGCGGAACGCCTTCTTGATCTCGGCGTCGGTCGCGGTCCGCTCGACGCCGAGCACGGTGTAGTAGTCGAGCTCGGTTGCCATCTGCGCGGCGAAGTCTACGGGAGGGCGGCGTCTCGGGTGGCTACGATTGCCGGATGACGGATCTGCCGCGGCTCACGGTCGCCTTGACGTTCGATCACGATTCGATCTCCGACGGCGTCCGCCGCGGCGACTCCCCAGTGAAGATGTCGCACGCCGAGTTCGGGGTCCGGGTCGGCGCCCCGCGGATCCTGGAGCTGCTCGCCGCGCGCGGGATCGCGTCGACCTGGTTCGTGCCCGGCCACACGCTCGAGACCTTCCCGGATTCGACCGCGGCGATCCTCGCCGGCGGCCACGAGATCGGCTGCCACGGCTGGTTCCACGAGGACGCGGCGGCGCTCTCGCGGGACGAGGAGCGGTCGATGATCGAGCGCTGCGCCGACGCGATCGAGCGGGCGACCGGCGCCCGACCGAGGGGCTGGCGCGCGCCGTACTGGTCGCTCGGCGGCGCTTCGCTCGAGCTGATCGAGGCTGCCGGCTTCGTCTACGAGTCGTCCCTCATGGCCGACGACTACCGGCTGCACCGGGTGCGCCACGGCGATCGCCACTCGGTGGCCGAGGGATCGGCGTTCGGGCGGGAGGGCTCGCTCGTCGAGGTGCCCGTGTCCTGGGCCCTCGACGATTGGCCCCACTTCGAACCGTCCTCGACGGGCGACCGAGACGGCCTCAGCGCGCCGTCGAAGGTCCTTGAGATCTGGACCGAGGAGCTCCGCTACGCGTGGGCGCATGCGCCGGGCGGCCTGCTCACGGTCACGATGCATCCCGAATGCATCGGCCGCGGCCACCGGATGGCGATGCTGGAGCGGTTCATCGACGCGGCCACCGCCCTCGAGGGCGTCGTGTTCGACCGCCTCGACCGGTATGTCGAGCGCTGGTCGGGCTCGTCGCCGACTTGACCGTCGCCCCAACGTGGAGAACGCATGGGACTGGACCGGTAGGCCGGACCGCTGACCCCGATACCACGCCGGACTGTGGAAGACGATCGTCCAGCAGATGGCGAAGCCCAGGGCGTCCCGGTCCACGTGATCCGCCTTGGCGACGCGGGCACGGCCGCCGATCCGGACGAGACCCACGCGGCGCGCTGTTCCGTGAATCATTGGGTCCCGCTGAAACTGGACTACTGGCGGCGCGCAGGCGCGCCCGCGCAGGACTCGTGCGGGTCATGCAAGGGGCTCAGCCCCCAGGCATGCAGTCGGGCGCAGACGATGCCGATCGCTATGCCTGGTCAGCCCCCACCTCACCGGTCTCGACATCGCCGGCAGGCTCGAACACGAGGGTCATGACCCCGGCGTCGGACACGTGCGCAGGCTGCACGGGGCGGAACGTGACCGGCACCGTGCCGGTGTCGAAGAGGCGTTTCCCGGTGCCGAGGGCGATCGGATACATCCACAGGTTCAGGCGATCCAGGAACCCCTCGGCGAGGAGGCTCCGCAGCAGTTGGCCGCTACCCCAGCTGTGGACCTCGTCGAATTCGTCGCGCAGCCGCCCGACGGCGGCGGCGTCCGGCAGCACGGTGGTGTCCGCCCAACGCGGATCCTCGAGCGTTCGCGAGACGACGTACTTCGGAATCGCGGCGAACTTCGCTGCGACCGGGTTCGCGGCCGGCTGGAACGGCCAGTAGGCGGAGAAGATGTCGTACGTACGGCGGCCAAGCAACAGCGCGTCGGTGCGTTCGATGCTCGACATGATCGACTCGCCGATCGAGGCTTCCGTCCACGGTGCCTGCCAGCCGCCAAACGCGAAGTCGCCCTCGTGGTCTTCGTCGCGACGGCCGGGTGCCTGATAGACCCCGTCAAGGGTGATGAACACGTCTGCTGCGATGATGCCCATGCCGGTCTCCTGATTCGCCGGCGCGGAAACGGATGGCTCACGCCGAATGTCAATGATCAGATGGAACGAGCCGACCTGCATGGGGACCGCTGGGACCCGGGCCGACCTCGCCCGCAGTGTCATGGGCTTGGCTCAAGACGGCCCGCAGCATTGACTGAGTGAGCCTGCCGGTGAACGTGTTCTGCTGGCTGGGGTGGTACGAGCCGACGACGAGGTACCCGCCGGCGCGCGCCACCGCTCCGTGCCCGAACTTCGGCCGCGGCCGCGCGTCCTGGCCGGTGAGCGCCGCGATCGTCCGGAACGCTGATTCCCAGGCGATCGCGCCAAGCGCGACCAGGACCCGCACATCGCCCAGCAGCGCGAGCTCGCGAACGAGGAATGGCTGACATGTGGTGCGCTCCAGCGGCGTCGGCTTGTTCGCCGGCGG
>JACDAH010000260.1 GCA_013695505.1 Chloroflexota bacterium
GCCCGGAGGGTCGGCCGGATCATGCCGACGGACCGCCGCAGCCGCTCCATCTCCTCGGCGCAATCCGGGCAGCCCGCAAGATGGCCGGCGACGAGCGACGCCGCCGCCGTGTCGCCCGCCATCAGGCGCTCGAGGCCGCCCGGCTCGATGGCCGCGTCCTCGAGCACCTCGCGCACGTCGCTGTGGTCCATTGCTCCCATCATCGTTCCATTCGATCGTTGATCGGCACCGGGATCGGGATCGGGGCCGCGCCCGGGCCGAGCTCGTCGGCGAGTGCCCCGCGCAGCCGGAGGAGGGCTCGTCGCGTTCGTGTCTTGACGGTTCCGAGCGGCCAGCCCAGCCGCTCGGCGATCTCGGTCTGCGTCAGCTCCTCGCGGTAGGCGAGGACAATCGCGGTTCGCTCGGCGTCGGGCAGGTCCGCCAGCGCGTCCCGGAGGACGTGCGTCAATTCGGTCAGTGCCAGCTCATCCTCTGGTCCGGGTCCGACACCCGCGCCGCCGATGACGATTCCGGCGGCGGCAAGCCGATCGAGCGCGGCACCGTCCTGCTCATCCTCGCCGGCTGCTGCCGAGAGCGGGATCAGGTTCGGACGACGGCCCGCGGCCCGCAACCGATCGACGGTCCGGTTCCGGGCGATCGTGTGCAGCCACGCCGCCAGCGATCCGAGCTTCGGATCGAAGAGCTCGGCCCGGTTCCACAGGGCGAGGAACGTCTCCTGGACTACCTCCTCGGCGACCTGCCGATCTGCAGTCAGCCGGCTTGCCGCCGCGTAGACCGCGTCGACGTACCGATCGTAGAGATCGCCGAGAGCCGACTGCGAACCCGCCGCGACCTCACGAACGAGAGCCGCGTCGTCGGCAGGCGAACGATCGCCAGTCATGGCTACGCGCCGACCGCGTCTTCGGTTTCGATCGGGACGTGGAGCGGCCGCCGCTCGAAGCCGCTCGAGAACACGACGTCGGTTTCGGTCTGGAAGACGTCCTTCGTGGACTGGACCAGGCGGAGGACGCGCTCGAGGTCGCGGGTGTCGCGGGCACGGACCTTGATCAGGTAATCGGCCTCGCCCGTGATGTGGTGGCACTCCTCGATCTCCGGGATCTCCGCGAAGGCGCCGCTGAGGTCGTTCGAGGTGGTCCCCGGCGCCTGGGTCACCCAGCTGAAGGCCAGGATGTCGTAACCGAGGCGGCGCGGGTCGACGATCGCGGCGTACCCGGTGATGACGCCGCGCGCCTCCAGCTTCTTGACTCGCTCGTGGGCCGAGGGGCCGCTCATGCCGACCTCGGCCCCGAGCTCCGCGTACGGCCGCCGGCCGTCCCGCTGGAGGACATCGAGGATCCGGGCATCATTCGTACTGATTCGTTCGGATGGGGCCATTCGGTACCTATACGTCAGGCAGATCGATTGCGGATGCGAGATCCATTAGGTAATATGACCGAAAGACAGACAACCCTGATCGTCGGTCCGCCGCAAGCAAGCGGCGGGAGCCCGGTTCCCCTCGGCTCCACGGCGTTCACGCAGCGGAGGTTTCCCCCATGTTCGCAATTGGACTCGGGTTCCTGGCGCTGTTCTCAGTGGTCAGCATCCTGCTGGGCAATGACGATCCGCGGCGCGACTCGGACCCTCATGACTCCATTGCTCTGTGGGCCCGCTTCGGCGCCCGCTGAGTCCCGGCTCGATAGCCTACCCCACGAGGTCCCGGATGCCCGTCCGGGGCCTCGCGAGGGGCTGGTTTCGGTTTGTTTCCGCGCTCGTCACCGGACGATGCTCCCGTCAGGCGTGAGCCTGGGGGCCGCCCCAGCGGTGACGTGGACGTCTGGGCAACGTTTCATCGCAGATCCCGGAGTCCTGCGAGGGACCGCTGCCGTTTCCGGTAGCCGCATAGGCCGCAGGGGTCCGACGAGGGACCCCTCCCGTTTCCGGTAGCCGCATATCGCGCGGCCCGACCCGGACCACCCGTTTCCGGTAGCCATGTCCCGCGGTCCGGCTCGGCGGTGGCGTGGCCCTCCTTGCCGGCGGGGACGGGCCTCTCGCAGGCTCCTGGGGCGAGTCAGCGTCCCTCACGACCCCGGTTTCGTGGGCGGTCCAGCTCGAGGGGTCGTCAGGCCGCGGGCAGTGCGGACCTCCATCGCAACGATCCGTCCGGCGGGCAGGTGGGCCTCGAGGCAGGTGACCCCGTCGGCCCCGACGTGAGCGGAGTGACGAGTCCCGGCCGGGAGCTCGAGGCGGTCGCCGGCCGCCAGCTCGACCGAACGACCGAGATCGGGCAGCCCGAACGTGATCGAGCCGGACGCGACGACGATCACCTTGTCGTAGCCGTGGTCGTGGGCGCCATAGCGGTCGCCCGGCCCGTTGGACCACGACGACGGCTCGAGGCCCTCTGCGCGCAGCCCGGCGATCGCGTCCACGGGCTCGCTCAACCCACGACCGAGACGCCGATCAGCGTCCCGACGAAGTACGTGACCGTGGCCGCGGCCGCGCCGATCCCGACCTGGCGGGCGCCGGAGAACCAGGCGCTCCGACCGGTCAGCAGGCTGACCCCGGCGCCGACGGCGAAGAGCGCCACCAGGCTCAGGACGATCGCCGCGGCGAAGGCCGGCGCGCCGCCGCCGACGACGTAGGGCGCGACGGGCACGAAGGCCCCGACCCCGAACGCGACGAAGGAACCGAAGGCGGCGGCGTACGGCGAGCCGAGCTCGTCGGGATCGAGACCGAGCTCTTCGCGGATGAGCTGGTCAAGTGCTCGCTCTGGATCCTCGAACAGGCGATGGGCGATGGCCTTGGCCTCGTCCTCGCGGAACCCCTTTGCCCGATAGAGCGAAGCCATCTCGGCCTCCTCCTCCTCTGGCATCGCCTCCATCTCGGCCCGCTCGAGAGCGATCTGGCGCTCGAACAGCTCGCGCTGGCGCTGCATCGAGATGTACTCGCCGGCCGCCATGCTGAACGCCCCGGCGAGAAGACCCGCAGCCCCCGCCAGCAGGATGAAGTGACCCTGTTCACCGGTCGCGCTCGAGGCGCCGGCGACGCCCATGACCAGGGCCAGATTCGAGACCAGGCCGTCGCTCACCCCGAAGATCACGGCCCGGAGCGTTCCGGATCGGCCGGATCGATGCCAGCGCTCGCGGATGGCGATGTCGCGATCCGGGTGGTAATCGGGGTCCTTGAGCTTGCGCCAGATCTCGGCGTGCTCGCGCTCGTCGGCGGCGATCGCGTCGATCTCCGGCGAGCCGGCCTGGCCCTCGTAGATGTCCTCCTCGTCGCCCTCGAGTGCGGTGACCAGATCGCTGACCGCCTTCGTGCCGAAGATCCGGGCGATGAGGACGATCACCGCGACCCTGGGGCGGGGCCGGGTCGGGCCGGGCGGCACGTCCACGCCGGCCTCACGCAGCTTCGAGCCCCAGACCTCGGCGTGGCGGCGCTCGTTGGCGGCGATCCGCTGGAAGGCGCCCGCCCGCTTCGGGTCCTTCTCGATCGATGCGAGGGCGTCGTACAGCAGGATCGCGTCGCGTTCGAGGCGCAGGTTGGCAAGGCTCTGGACGGGGTCGGTCGGCATCCGCGAATCCTACCCGGCGCTAGACTCGATCCGATGACGGCCCGGGCTGCGCCCCCTCTGCGGTACCTGAGCTCGGCCGACGTCACGGCGGCGATGCCCCCCCTGGCCGAGCGGCTCCGCCTCGCCGAACGCACGATGACCGCCCTCGTCGACGGCGCCGAGCTGCCGCCGAAGATCGGCGTCCATCCGCGGCCGGCCGGTTCATTCGCCCACGCCATGCCGGCGTACCTGCGGAGCGGCGACCCGACCGGTGCGGATGATCTCCTCGGAATCAAGTGGATCGCGGGATTCCCTGCCAACCGCCAGCAGGAGCTGCCGGCGATCCACGGCCTCGTCCTGCTGACCGACCCGGCAACGGGAATCCCCACCGCCATTGTCGACGCAGGGCCGATCACGGCTGAGCGCACGGCCGCGATCAGCGGCGTGGCAATCGCCCGCTTCGCGCCGGATGTCGTCGGCCGGGACCCGCGGGTCGCCATCCTCGGAGCAGGGGCGCAGGCCCGGAGCCACCTCGAGGTCCTCGGCCACGTCCTGCCCGGCATGGAGCTGTCGGTCTTCGATCGTCATCCGGACCGAGCAACCGCCCTTGCCGCCGCCGCTGAGCGGACGCCCGGCATCCGATCGGCCCGCGCCGCGTGGACGGCCCACGAGGCAACCCGCGTGGCCGATGTCGTCGTCACGGCCGCGTCGTTCGCGCCGGCCGATCAGCGCCAGTCCTTGACCGATGCGTGGCTCACCCCCGACGCGCTCGTCGTGGCCGTCGACTACGCCACATATGTCGCCGCATCGGTCGCGCACGACGCAGTCCTCTTCCTCGTCGATCAGCGCGAGCAGTTCCTCGCCAACCGCGAGATCGGCAACTTCAATGGCTACCCGGATCCCCTCGCCACTCTCGGCGAGGCGATCCTCGACGCGACGCCGCGCCCGCGTCGAGGCCGCGTCCTCGTCACGCACCTCGGCGTCGGCCTGGCCGATCTCTTCTTCGCCAATGCGATCGTCGGCCGCGCGGCCGCAGCCGACCTCGGGACGCTCCTCTCACGTTAGGACGAGGAGAGGGCCGGGCCGAGATCCCACGGGACGGGCAGGACGATCGCGGACCGAGCGGGCACACTGCGCGTGTCGCGGTGTCACGGCCCCCTGGCTGGACAGCCGCCGGGAGAGAGGGTCAACGGTGCACCGCCTGACCTGGCTGATCAAACGCCTCATCTGGCTTGTCGTCATCGTCCTCGTCGTGGTCGTGGCGCTCGGGTTCAGCCTGGTCGGCATCCTGACCTTGCGCGGATTCGCGACGACCCAGGGCAGCCTCTCCGTCGCCGGACTCGAGAAGCCCGTCCAGGTGAACCGCGACGCGAACGGGATTGCCTTCATCGAGGCCGAGACCGGGCACGACCTGTTCCTCGCCCAGGGCTACGTCCATGCCCAGGAGCGGATGTGGCAGATGGAGGTCTGGCGCCACATCTCGGCCGGCCGCCTGTCGGAGCTCTTCGGCTCGAGCACGGTCGACGAAGATCGCTTCATCCGGACCCTCGGCTGGCGTCAGGCAGCCGAACGCGACCTCGCCGCGCTCAGTCCGGACGCCCGGGCGGTCGTCGACGCGTACGTCGCGGGGGTCAACGCCTGGATCGACGACCATCAGGGGTCGCTGTCGTTGCCCTTCGTCGTGACCGGGCTGAAGGCCGGCGGCGGCGGCGGCCTTGGCGGCTACAGGCTCGAGCCGTGGACGGCGATCGACACGCTCGCCTGGCAGAAGGTCCAGGCGTGGCAGCTCGGTGGAAACTTCGACAACGAGATCTTCAGGATGCTGGCGGACGCGAAGCTCGGCGAGGCGGCCCGGACCGACGAGCTGTTCCCGCCCTACGACCCGGAGATGCCGGTGATCACCCCGAGCGGCCTCAAGGGCTCGGGTGGAGCAGGCTCGACCGCGTCGGCGCCGGGATCGAACGCGTCGGCGCCGCGATCGACCGCGTCGGCCGCCACG
>JACDAH010000283.1 GCA_013695505.1 Chloroflexota bacterium
ACCGACATCGCCGACGCGAAGAAGCTCCTCGACATGATCGACGAGATCGACGCGGCCTGGAAGGCGACCGGCGGAGCCGAGAAGACGCGAGTCGCCAGGCAGACGGCCTGACGGGAACCTCGCGTCAACCGATGACCGAGCCGAAGCCCCGCTCGACGGCGGGGCTTCGTCATGAGCGGAGCATGCCGCGTGCGGCCCCGCTCCGCGAGCGGGCCCGCGGCCCATGGCGGGTCGTCGTCCGCGAATCGTCGATGGTGCCGACGATCGAGGCCGGCGACTGGCTCCTCGTCGACCCGACGACAGCGCGCTGGCCGCGCCCGGGATCGATCGTCGTCTTCCGCGAGCCGGATTCGGACCTGCTCGCCATCAAGCGGGTTGCGGTCGGGCCGGGCGGGCGGGTCGACCTCGACGAGGGCCACCTGATCCTCGGAGCCGACGAAGCGTGGCTGCTGTCGGACGCGCCCGACGCGGAGCTGCTCGCCGCCGGCGCGGGCCGGCCGATCGACTCGCGCCGGTACGGCCCGGTGCCGGTCGAGGCGCTGGTCGGAAGAGCCTGGCTCCGCTACGGCCCGATCCGCCGGGCCGGCCTTCTGGACCCGGATCGCGAACCTCGATCGCGACCCTAGCTCGTCCGCGACCCTAGACGGCGACCGCCTCGCTGAGCTCCACGCCGGCGGCCCGCACGTCGGCGGCGAACGCCTCCTGGGCCTCGGCCGTCGGCGACCAACGGGTCGGGAAGGCGACGATCCGATCGAGACCGGACTCGGCGAGAGACCCGATCACGTCGACGCGGGCCTGGCCGGCGCGGCGGACGTCCTCGTCGCGGAGATACATCGAGAATCGGAACGTGGCCGGGTCGCGGCCCTCGTCGGCGACGCGCTGCCGGACCGACGCCATCCGCTCGCGGAGCTCGGCGGCATCGAGGAAGACGAAGTTCAGCTCGTCCGCGAACCGGGCCGCGTAGCCCGCGGTCCGGACCTCGCCGTTGCCGCCGACGATGATCGGGATGCGCGGCTTCTGGATGCCCTTCGGCTCGTTGATCGCATCGCGGACGTGGGCATGGGAGCCCTCATACGTCGCGCGCCCGGGCGCCAGCATCCGGGTGATGACCTCGAGGTCGTCGCCGAACGCGTCCATCCGCTCGCCGATCGGCGGGAAGCCGTAGCCATATGCTTCCCACTCGTCCTTCTTCCAACCCGCGCCGATGCCGAGCTCGAATCGACCGCCGCTGATGACGTCGAGCGTCGAGGCCAGCTTGGCCGTGTGCGCCGGGTTGCGGAAGCCGGTGCAGACGACCATGTGGCCGAGCCGGACGCGGCGAGTCGCCATCGCGAGCGCGGCCAGCACCGAGAACGACTCGAACGTGATCTCGTCCGTGGGCACGGGGACGGTGTGGAAGTGGTCGAAGACCCAGATCGACTCGAACCCGACCTCCTCGGCCTGGCGCGCCAGCTCGATGGTTCGTGCCCACGCATCGGCCGGATCCCAGCCGTCGTACTCGCCCTTCCAGCCCTGGGGTACCAGCAACCCGACCTGCATCCATCGACTCCGCTGCGACAATCTCCTCGGGATGGTCCCCCAATCCGCGGAACCGCGCGTTGCAGGCCTATTGCGCCGGGCATACTCGATCGATGACGACGTTCGACCCGCGCGCCCCGCTCGCCGCCGCGCCTGACCCCTGGGACGAGCTGCCCCGGCCCACCGTCCGTGACGGCCCGCCGTGGCACATGACCGACATGATCGCGGCCGAGCCGTTCGTGGCCGAACGAATCCTCGAGCGACTCGGCGATCCGCAAGGTCCGGCCGGACGGCTCGCCGGGGCCATCGGCCAGGCAGCGAGCAGCGGGGCACCGATCATCGTGACCGGTTGCGGGACGAGCGAGCACGGCGCCCAGGCCGCGGTCGAGATTCTCCGCGAGGCACTCCAGGCGGGCGGGCTTCCGAGCGGCCCCTCGACGATCGTGTCCGCCCAGGCCTTCGAGCTGGCCCTCGATCCTCCGACGGGCGGGCTCGTCATCGGCATCTCCCACGAAGGTGGCACGGCGGCAACGATCCGGGCCCTGGAGGCGGCCGCGACCGCCGGTGCGCGGACCGCGCTCATCACCGGCAGCGCCGGTGCGCCGGCGGCACAGGTCGTGGCGCCCGAGCTCGTCGTCGCGACCGAGGAGATCGACCACGGCTGGTGCCACACCGTCGGCTATCTCTCGCCCATCGTCGCGGCCGCCGCCATCGCAGACGAGCTGGCCGGTCGAACGATCGACGCCGGCATCGTCCGCGACCTGCTCGCCTCGGGCGCGGCCGACGAAGCGGGCGCCGAAGCGCTCGCGGCGGTGCTCGCCGATTGCCGGACCATCATTACCATCGCCTCCGGTGCGGATCGCCCGGCGGCACGCGAGCTCGCCCTCAAGATCGAGGAAGCGGCCTGGATCCCGACGACGATGCGGGACCTCGAAACGTTCCTCCATGGCCATCTGCCGGCGATGGATGGATCGACGGGGCTCGTGCTCCTGCTGACCGACCGGGCCGACCGGGCCGACCGCGTCGCCCGCGCTCGACAGGCGCTCACTGCGGCAAAGGTCGTCGGCATCCGGGCCGCCGCGATCGTGACGCGCGACATCCACGGCCAGCTCGACGCCGACCTGACGCCAGCCGGCCGGATGCGCGTCGACGAGGCGAAGGCGCTGCCCACACCGCTGGCGGCGCTGCTCGGGACGGCGACGCCGCTCCAGCTGCTGACCGAGCGGATCGCCCGCGCCCGCGGCACGAACCCAGACCTGATCCGCCGCGACGACCCGACCTACCTCGCGGCGGCCCAGGCAGCGGGCTGAGTTCAACCGGGCTGCGCCGATCGATGGCGCTGATCGGAATCGGGCTCAGCGAGCGTGGCCGATGCCAGGATCAGACGCGCGTGCGTCGATCCGGGATGTCGCGATGCGGGCAGCCCGCGAGATCCATCAGCCAGACTGATCAGGCCCGGCGCGGGGCACGCCGGGCTGGCGGGGCGAGGCGCACGAGCCGCCCCTAGAACAGCACCTCGGCCATCAGGTCGATCATCTCGAGGTCGCGCGGGATGAAGTCCTGGAGCATGATCCGTTCGGCGCTGGCCTCCGCGAAACGCGCGACCATCGCACGCGCCTTGTCCGGCGTCCCGAGCACCCAGCGCGGCTCGCGGGCACTGAACCAGTCCTCTCCGCCGGCGTCGCTGCCGAACGCGGCGAGCATCGCGTCCTTGCGTCGATCGAGCTCGGCCGCGTCGCGCCCGATCAGCACCCCGGCCATCACCGAGCGACCCATCGTTGCCGGATCGCGCCCGATCGCGTCGCACGCCGCCCGGAGCTCGGCGAATTTGGTGCGGGCCGTGTCCGGCGAGGACGAAGACAGGTTGAACTCATCCACGTAACGAGCCGCGATCCGCATCGAGCGCGGCGAGCCCTCGCCACCGGTGAGCAGCCGCGGCCGCGCGGCGCCCGATGGGAACGCAGGCCGGCCGGTGCGGGCCACAGGCTTCGGGTGGAACGAGGCGTCCTCGATCTTGACGCGACGGCCCGAGAACGACCAGCCGTCCGCCTCGCCCCAGAGGCCGTGGAGAGCCGCGAACTGCTCCTCCATCAGGTCGGCCCGCTCGCCGATCGGTGGGAACGGCAGCCCGAGCTGGCGATGCTCCGGCTCGTTCCAGCCGGCGCCGAGCCCGAACTCGACCCGACCGCCGCTCATCTCGTCGACGGTCGTCACGACCTTGGCCAGGTTCCCGACCGGCCGGAACGTCACCGGCGACACGAGCGTCCCGAGCGTGATCCGAGTCGTCTCCCGGGCGAGACCCGCCAGGACCGCCCAGGCGTCCGTCGTCGGCTCGCCCTCCGGCCCGGGGAAGCTCTGGTAGTGATCGGACCGGAAGAACGATTCGAACCCGACCGACTCAGCCCGCTGGACGATCGCCAGCTGCTCGGCGTAGGTCAGCCCCTGCTGGGGCTCGATCATCAGCGCGAAGCGCACCCGTCACCTCCCGAAACGTCGATTGATCACATGTCGACGATCATCGCCCTTGACGCGATCATCCACGAGCGATACATTATTCATGTCATGCCAACTATCAACAGCGAGACCACGACGCCGGCCACACCTCGCCCGAGCTCGGGCGGGGCCACGGACGCCACCGTCGAGTCGATTGTCGATGGACTCCATCAGATGATCGGCAGCCTCCGGTGCGCAGGCACGGGGCGGATGGTCAAGGCCGGGATCAGCATGACGCACCTCCACATTCTGTGGGTGCTCGAGCATCACGGCGACCTGCCGATGAGCCGGCTCGCGGACCTGCTCGATGTGTCCCTGAGCAACGCCTCCGGCCTAATCGACCGGATGGAGGAGCGTGGGCTCATCGAACGCGTCCGAGTACCGGATGACCGTCGAGTCGTCCTGGTGAAGGCGTCTGCCGAAGGCGCCCGGATCCGGGACGAGATCGAGGCCCTCAAGCAGGATCGCATGCGGTCGATCCTGGGACGGTTGAACCCCGACCAGCGGACACGCCTCCTCGCCGCGATCAGCGACCTGCGAGGCGCGGTCGTCGACGAGATCGGGACCGACCACCTCGACGCTCACGTCCAAGCCTGAACAAGACTGGCGAGGTCCGGCGACCGGCCCGTCTCAAATCCCGTCCCCAGGGGAGAGGAGTTTCCATGGAATCGATGCCAAACGAGCGCGCGGGCTGGACGCCTTCGCTCGAAGAGGATCCCGCGCTCGGCCTGCCGAACCGCCAGAAGATGGAGATCCTCTTCGCGGTCATGCTCGGCCTGTTCCTCGGCGCCCTGGACCAGACGATCGTCGGTCCGGCACTGCCGACGATCGTCACCCAGCTCCAGGGCAATGACATCTACGTCTGGGCCGTCACGATCTACCTGCTGACGAGCACGATCAGCGTCCCGTTCTGGGGCAAGCTGTCCGACCTGTATGGCCGCAAGCCGCTGTTCATCATCGGCATCGTCATCTTCCTGATCGGCTCGGCGCTTTCGGGCCTGTCGCAGAACATGACCCAGCTCATCCTGTTCCGGGGCATCCAGGGAGTCGGCGCCGGTTCGCTCTTCCCGATCGCGCTCGCAGTCATCGGCGACCTTTTCTCGCCGGCAGAGCGCGGCAAGTATCAGGGTCTGTTCGGGGCCGTCTTCGGGATCGCGTTCATCGTCGGTCCGCTCGTCGGCGGCTTCCTGACCGAGCAGATCAGCTGGCACTGGATCTTCTATGTCAACGTCCCGATCGGGCTGGTCTCGCTCTTCTTCATCTTCCGGCTGTTGCCGACGGTGAAGAACCCGCGGGCGACTCGCAACTTCGACATTCTCGGCGGGGTGATCTTCACGATCACCACCGCGCTGCTTCTGATCGGCTTGACAGAGAAGGGCCAGACGAACGCGGCGACCCATCGTCTCAACGACTGGTTTGACGCGATCCCCGTCAGCCTCGGGTCCCTCCCGACGTTCACGGTCTCGGTGGCCGGCCTGCTCGGCATCTCCCTCGTCGGCATCGTCCTCTTCATCTGGGCGGAGTCGCGCGCCAGGGAGCCGATCGTCCCACTCAACCTGTTCCGGAACCGGACGTACGCGGCATCGATGATTGCGACCTTCTTCGCCGCCTTCGCGTTCTTCGGGGCGATCATCTTCCTGCCGCGCTGGTTCCAGATTGTGCAGGGCTACAGCCCGACGAACTCCGGCCTGGCGGCCCTGCCGCTGATGGGTGGCCTGATCTTCAGCTCGATCGGCTCGGGTCTGATCGTGGCCCGGACCGGCCGCTACAAGTGGCTCACCGTGGGCGCGATCGTGCTCATGGCCATCTCCACGGCGCTGATGACCCAGCTCCGGGCGGACACTCCCGTGCCGATCGTCTGGGCCTGGATGTTCATCTCCGGTCTCGGCGTCGGCCCGACCTTCGCGGTCTTCACCCTGATCGTCCAGAACGCGGTGCCGTTCAACATGCTCGGCGTCGCGACCTCCAACCTGACGTTCTTCCGCCAGATCGGCGGCTCCATCGGCCTCGCGCTGCTGGGCACGGCCTTCGGGCAGCGCCTCACCGAAGAGCTGCCGGGCCAGCTGGCCGCGGCGGGCGTACCGACCCAGTTCGTGGACCAGTTCGTGTCCTCGGGCGGCAACTCGGAGGGCCTGATCGTCGTCGGCCAGGACCTCGGGCAGTCCATCCTCACTGGTGTCCCGGAGCCGATCCGCGCGATCGTGGAGCCGCTCATCCCGAACATCGTCGCGGGCATCTACCAGGCGTACTCGCTCGCGGTTGGGTCGATCTTCCAGATCGGCATGTTCACCACGATCGCTGCGCTCCTCGCGGCGCTCGTGATGCGCGAGCTGCCCCTCCGGACCACGATGGGCCACGGCCCCAGCGCGGCGCCGGCAGAGG
>JACDAH010000310.1 GCA_013695505.1 Chloroflexota bacterium
GACGCCAAGGAGTTCCGTCGCCGGCTCGTCGGCCGCCTGGCCGCCGCGCCGCTGCCGGACGCGTCGGTCAAGATCAAGAAGGGCGAGGAGCAGCCGCTCGTCGTTGACCGCAACGTCGAGATCACCGAGGAGATCGCGAGCCGCATCGAGGCGGCCGGGATCCAGGAAGTGCTCGTCCGCTCACCGCTCACATGCGAGGCCCGCTACGGCGTCTGCCGGGCGTGCTACGGCCGCAACCTCGCCACCGGCGAGATGGTCGCGTCGGGGGAGGCGGTCGGCATCATCGCCGCCCAGTCGATCGGCGAGCCCGGCACCCAGCTGACGATGCGGACGTTCCACACCGGCGGCGTCGCCGGCGGAATGGACATTACCGCCGGCCTGCCCCGCGTCGAGTAGCTGTTCGAGGCCCGCGTGCCCAAGGGCAAGGCCGAGATCAGCCACATCGATGGCATCGTCGAGATCATCCACAGCGACACCGGGACCAAGGTCAAGGTGACGAGCACGGAGGTCTACGACACGACCCTCGGCGTGACCAAGGGCGCCGAGCTGTTGGCCGCTGCCGGCGACTCGGTCGAGGCCAACCAGGTCGTCGCCCGCATCGCCGACGGCGAGAGCGGCGCTCCGACCGACGTCATCTCGCCGGTCAAGGGCTTCCTCATCAAGGGCGATGAGGGCCTCGCCGTCCGGGCCGAGGACATCGTCGAGCGCGAATACACGATCCCTCACAACGCCAAGCTCCTCGTCGAGAACGGCCAGGAGATCCGAGCAGGCGACGGAATCACCGACGGCCCGATCAATCCGCAGGAGTATCTCGAGACCCGGGGCAAGGATGCCGTCCAGCGGTACCTCGTCAAGGAAGTCCAGAAGGTCTATCGGAGCCAGGGCGTCACGATCAACGACAAGCACATCGAGATCATCGTCCGCCAGATGCTCAGGAAGGTCCGGATCGACCAGCCGGGCGATGTCGACCTCCTCCCGACCGAGCTGATCGACCGGCTCGACTTCGAGGAGGAGAACAACAAGGTCCTGTCAGAGGGCGGCGAGCCGGCGACGGCCCAGACCGTGCTCCTCGGCGTGACCAAGGCATCGCTCAACACATCATCGTTCCTCGCCGCGGCGTCCTTCCAGGAGACGACCCGGGTGCTCACCGAGGCGGCCATCAACGGCGCCAAGGACCACCTGATCGGGCTCAAGGAAAACGTCATCATCGGCAAGCTGATCCCCGCCGGGACCGGCGCGCCGGCGAACGTCGCGGCCCGCAAGGAGCGCGATCGTCGGGCGGCCCTCGAGGCCCTCGCCGGCGAGGCGATCGAGGACACCGGCTCCGAGTACAACCCGTTCCTCGAGGAGGGCGGTCGACCGGCCGAGGAGGCCGCCGGCCTGGCCCTCGCGGCAACCATTGCCGGCGCGTCGGAGGAGGGCGAGTTCAATCCCTTCCTCACCGACGACGAGGCGAGCGACGGCGAAACGAGCGACGGCGAGACCGAGAACGCGGCCGAGACCGAGAACCCGTTCGTCGCCGTCGGCGCGAGTGGGGCCAAGGCCGACGTCACGGACGAGGCTTCCGGACCGGCCGACGAGACGCCGGAGACGTAGCAGCGGCGCGCCCGAGCCGGCAGTCCCGAGAGGGATTGTCGGCTTCGCGATTCGGGGCCGCGTTTCGGATGTCGGTGGGGGCGTGGTCGATCGCTTCAGGACGCCTGTAGATGCCTCTGGATTGGAGTGACGCGGTCGCCGGCCCGAGGTTTGACACCGTTTTCGGGCCGCTGATACACTCCGCGTTCGTGGCCTCGGGAGGGGTCCGCGGTCGACGTGCGCGTCGGCCACCCCAGTCGACAGTCCACCCCAGGAAGGTCTCGCGGGCCTGCCGCTCGCGAACCGGCCGCCGGCCGGCGACCTCCCGCCCAGAGAATCACCGATGAGAGGAGCAGCGTCTTCGTGCCGACGATCAGCCAGCTCGTGCGCCACGGTCGCCAGACCAAGGTCAAGAAGGTCAAGGCGCCTGCCATGCGCAAGAACTGGAATGGGCTCAACCGCAAGCAGGTCGCCATCCCCGGCGCCCCGCAGAAGCGCGGTGTCTGCCTCCAGGTCCGGACGATGACGCCCAAGAAGCCGAACTCGGCCCTCCGCAAGATCGCCCGCGTGCGGCTGTCGAACCAGATGGAGGTCACGGCCTACATTCCGGGGATCGGCCACAACCTCCAGGAGCACTCGGTCGTCCTCGTCCGCGGGGGACGGGTGAAGGACCTCCCGTCGGTCAAGTACCACATCATCCGCGGCACCCTCGATGCGGCCGGTGTCCGCGATCGCAAGCAGGGCCGCAGCAAGTACGGCGCCAAGGCCTCGACCGGACCCGGGGGCAAGAAGTAATGCCTCGCCGTCAGTCGATCCCGCGGATGACCAAGTACCACACCGAGCCGGCCAACCGGACGACCGCGCGCTTCACCGCCAAGCTCATGGCCAACGGCAAGCGCAACCTGTCCGACCGGATCCTCCGCCAGGCGCTCGCCCGGGCCGAGGCCCAGGCCCATCGCCCTGGCCTCGAGGTCCTCGAGGCGGCCCTCCGCAACGCGACCCCGATCATCGAGGTCAAGCCCCGCCGCGTCGGTGGCGCGACCTACCAGGTCCCGGTCGAGATCCGCGGCGACCGGCGCCTCTCGCTCGGCGTCCGCTGGCTCGTCCAGGCGGCCCGCAAGCGGAACGGCAAGAGCATGAGCGACAAGCTGGCCCAGGAGCTGGTCGACGCGATGAACGGCCTCGGCGCTGCCGTCAAGCGCCGTGAAGACACGCACAAGATGGCCGAGGCGAACCGCGCCTTCAGCCATTTCAAGTGGTAGAACCGGGAGCATAGAAGACACCGTGGCACGACAGGTTCCGCTGGCACGCACGCGGAACATC
>JACDAH010000315.1 GCA_013695505.1 Chloroflexota bacterium
GGCCAGACGGGTGGCCATGGTCGCCCCGAGGCCGCCAGCCGTCGCACCGCCCAGGGCGCGCGCCACCCGCGGCTCCGATCGGACCTGGGTCTCGACGAGGCTGTTCCAGGCCGTGCACGCGCGACACTGGCCTTCCCAGCGCAGGAACGATTCGCCGCACGACTGGCAGACGTAGCGGGTCTGGGGACGCCCTGCTGCCTTGGTCATCGCGAGCCGATCCCGCGAACGGTGGTCAGGCTTCGACCGGAGTCAGCGGCTCGGCGGCAGCGTGGATGTCGAGGCCGGCTTCCGGGTCGCGGTCAACCACGATCGTCGTGCCCGGCTCGTACTTGCCGAGCAGGAGGTGCTCGGCGAGGACGTCCTCGACCATGTTCTGGATCACTCGGCGGAGGGGCCGCGCCCCGTAGGCGACGTCGTAGCCGAGCTTGATGATGTGCTCCTTGGCCGCCGGAGTGACCTCGAGGCCCATCTGTTGTGCGCGGAGCTGATCCTTCACCCGGATGAGCATCAGGTCGACGATCTGGGTGATCTCCTCGACTGTCAGCGAGCGGAAGACCACGGTGGCGTCGATCCGGTTCAGGAACTCCGGCCGGAAGTTCTGCTTCAGCTCGTTGGCGACCTTCTCCTTCATGAGCTCGTACGACGTCTCCGCCTGACTCGCGGCGCTGCCGCCACGGTCGCGGAACCCGAGCGACGCGTTCGTCTGGAGCTGCTTCGCGCCGAGGTTGGAGGTCATGATGATGATCGCGTTCCGGAAGTCGACCCGGCGGCCCTTGGCATCGGAAAGGTGGCCGTCCTCGAGGATCTGAAGGAGGATGTTGAACACGTCCGGGTGAGCCTTCTCGACCTCGTCGAGGAGCACGACGCAGTAATTCTTGCGGCGGACCGCCTCGGTCAGCTGGCCGCCCTCGTCGAAACCGACGTAGCCGGGAGGCGCCCCGACCAGCCGCGAGACGTTGTGGCGCTCCATGAACTCGCTCATGTCGATCTTGATGAGCGCGTCCTCGCTGCCGAACATGAACTCCGCAAGGGCCTTGGCGAGCTCGGTCTTCCCGACGCCGGTGGGACCGAGGAAGATGAACGAGCCGATCGGGCGCTTTGGGTCCTTGAGCCCAGCCCGGGCGCGACGGACGGCCTTGGCGACGACCTCGATCGCCTCCTGCTGCCCGATGATTCGCCCGTGGAGCACCTCCTCCATGTGGAGCAGGCGCTCGGACTCCTCGGCCGCGATCCGGGTGACCGGGATGCCGGTCCACATCGCCACGACCTGGGCGATCTCCTCCTCGTCGACGGTCGGCTGGTCGCCGGCGACCTGCGACTGCCACTCGGCCCGGAGCTTGTCCACGTTCTCGCGGGACGTGGCCTCGGCTTCGCGCAGGCGGGCGGCATCCTCGTACTCCTGGTTGTTGATCGCCGCGTCCTTCTCCTTCGTGACCTTGTCGAGCTCCTTCTGGGCCTCTCGGAGGGCTGGCGGCGCAGAGGCGTGGCGGAGCCGAACGCGCGAGGCGGCCTCGTCAATGAGGTCGATCGCCTTGTCGGGCAGGTGGCGGTCGGTGATGTAGCGAGTGGACAGGTCCGCGGCGGCCTTGACCGCGTCGTCGGTGATCGTGACCTTGTGGTGCTGCTCGTAGCGCTCGCGGATGCCCATGAGGATGTCGATGGTCTGCTCAAGCGTCGGTTCCTCGACCATCACCGGCTGGAAGCGGCGTTCAAGGGCGGCATCGCGCTCGATGTACTTGCGGTACTCGTCGAGCGTCGTCGCGCCGATGCACTGGAGCTCGCCGCGGGCGAGCGGCGGCTTGAGGATGTTCGCGGCGTCGATCGCACCCTCGGCTGCGCCTGCACCGACGAGGGTGTGAAGCTCGTCGATGAAGAGGACCGCGTCGTTCGTGTTGCGGAGCTCCTCGATGATCTTCTTCAGCCGCTCCTCGAACTCTCCGCGGTATTTCGTGCCGGCGACAAGGGAGCCGATATCGAGGGTCAGAACGCGCTTGTTGAGGTGCGTCTCGGGCACGTCGCCGGCGACGATCCGGTGGGCCAGGCCCTCGGCGATCGCGGTCTTGCCGACGCCGGGCTCGCCGATCAGGGCGGGGTTGTTCTTCTGGCGCCGGGACAGGATCTGGATGACCCGCTCGATCTCCTTGTCACGGCCGATGACCGGATCCAGCTTGCCGGCCCGGGCCAGCTCGGTGAGGTTGATGCCGAGCTGGTCGACCGTCGGCGTCTTGCTGGCGCGCTTCGTCTCCTGGGCGGGTCCGGCGGATGAGCTCTGCGACAGGACGCGGATGACCTCGTGGCGGACCTTGTCGAGGTTGACCCCGAGCGATTCCAGAACGCCGGCGGCGATGCCCTCGCCTTCGCGGACCAGGCCGAGGAGCAGGTGCTCCGTGCCGATGTAGTTGTGGCCGAGCCGGCGCGCTTCATCGATCGCGAGCTCGATGACCCGCTTGGCGCGTGGCGTCAGGCCGACCTCGCCGACCACCGGCCGGTCGCCGCGCCCGATGATGAACTCGACCGCCGTCCGGACCTTGGCCAGCTCGACGTTCATGTTCTCCAGGACGCGCGCCGCGACCCCCTCGCCCTCACGAACCAGGCCGAGGAGCAGGTGCTCCGTCCCGATGTAGTTGTGGTTGAAGCGCTGCGCTTCGTCCTGAGCAAGCGTCAGGACCTTGCGAGCGCGATCCGTGAACTTGTCGAAGCGATCCATGGAGTCGAACGTTCGTTCCCTTGTGAGCGCCTCAGGGGGCGCTCCGAAAGTCATGCTAGCACGGAGCCTTCCCCCGCAAGCCAGCCGAAGGACCCTCCCCGAATGGGTCCGTCGCGGTGGGGTCGAGCCCGGGCTCCTGATCATCATTCGTCGGATTCACCGCGACCGATGCGGCAGTCCGGGCATGATTCGGTGAAGGAATCGAAACGACCCGCCGGTCGGCGGGTCGTTCAGGACTGGCGACGACGCCGCGGTCAGGCGGGCTTCGTCTCCTTGCCGTCGGGCTCCGTGCCAGCCTCGGCTTCGTCGGCCGGGGACGTCTCTTCATCGGTGGCCGCGACGACCGGGTCGGGCGGGGCAACGTCGGCCGCGGCGTCGGGCTCTGCCGTCTCGGGCTCGGCCCCGGTGGCACCTGCCTCGGGCTCGGCCACCGCGGCTTCTGAATCCGGCTCCGTGACTGTCGGCTCCGGCTCGGCCACCGCGGCCTCTTCCTCGGGCTCGGCGACTGCTTCTGCCGCGGGCTCGGCCACTTCGGCCTCTGCCTTCGGCTCGGCGACCGCTTCTGCCGCGGGCTCGGCCACGGCGGCCCCTGCCTCACCTGCGGCCTCGGCGGCTTCTACGGGCTTCGGCTCGACGAGACCGGCCTCCGGATCGGTTTGGGCTGACTCGGCGTGCGCCTCGGTCGACTCGGCGACCTCCGACACGGCATCGTGCTCGGCGGCCGGTGGCTCTTGCTCGGCGGCTGGAGCCGCCGGCTCGCCATCCGCGCGGCCGCCTTCGGAGGCGGCGAGCTGATCGCGAACCTGGGCGAACGCTGCGGCCAATGTGTTGTCGATGCCGCCCTCGGGCTCCTGGACGGCGTCCTGGGCCGACCAGCCGCGCTCTGGACGCGGACGA
>JACDAH010000330.1 GCA_013695505.1 Chloroflexota bacterium
GGGGGCTGCTCGGGGTCCATCGACGGCGGCGCCTCGGCGAGCGGCGACGGCTCGGCGGCCGGCGACGGCTCGGCGGCCGGCTCCGGCTCAGCAAGCCGCTCCGACTCAGGGTCCCGGGGCAGAGACCAGTCCGTCGCGGTCCACAGCCGCGACGACGACGTGATCGTCGGCGCAGGGCCCGGGGGGACGCTCCGCGTCGACGAAGGATTGTCGGGGGCCTCACGGTCCGGCTCGCCGCCTGGCGGCACCGCCTCGAATGGCATCTCTTCGAGCTGCACGTCCGAGGCCGGCAGGTCGACCGTCGGGGGTCGCCCGAACAGCCGGTTGTCGCCGCTCTCGACCCACGTCGCGGGGTCCGTCCGCCGCCGCATCCGGCGGACTCCGATGGTCACGAGGACGGCAACGATGACCAGCGCGAACACCGCCGGCCCCAGCACGAAGACCGGGATCACCAGCGAATCCGAGCCTCGGCGCTCGATCGGGGCGGCCGGGGTCACCGGCGGCTGCGAGCCCGTGACCTCGAATGACGGGTTCGGCTTCGGGCCGCTCCAGCCTTCCGGCAGTGGACCGACCGGTGCCGGCTTCGGCCCCAGCCGGGTCGGCGGCTTGGCTCCGAGCTCCTTGAGCCAGCCGGCCTGGAAGCCCGCGACGTCCGTCCCGAGGGCCGCCTTGAAGGCTTCGTCGTCGGCCACGCCGTCGTGATACGAGCGGATCAGCTTCACGAGCGCGTCCGGTCCGCTGACCCGGACGATCCGGTCGACGGCAGACACGCTCTCGGCGTAGGCCAGGAAGAACCGCTCTCGGGTCGTCGGGAAGGCTCCGGCGAGGCCGTCCAGCGG
Organism: Chloroflexota bacterium; assembly: GCA_013695505.1. GTDB lineage: Bacteria > Chloroflexota > Limnocylindria > Limnocylindrales > CSP1-4 > CF-46. Next base: position 840 of record JACDAH010000330.1, read on the forward strand.
GATGATCGAGCCGTTCGCCCCGGCCTGCTCGACCTGCGATCGGTCCGAGTCGCCGTAGCCGTCGGACAGGTAGACCGCGAGACCCTCGTTGAGCCAGTGCGGCGGGTCGTGGTAGGGATTGTCGACCGCGGTCTGGAAGACGACGTGGGTCAGCTCGTGGGGGACGACGCTCTCGACCCAGCTCGCGTTGATGTCGGCCGGCGTGATGAGTGCGAACAGCGTTCGGATATCGGGATGGGCCTGGCCGCCGACATTCTCCCGGGTTCCGGGTCCGAGGGCGTCGTAGAAGGACTGCTGGTCGGCGTAGATGAAGAAGTCGATCGGGTCGGACTCCGTGACACCGAGGAGCTTCGACGTTGCCGCGACCGCGTCGTCGCCGATCTTCAGGGCGCGCTTGCCGAACGACTGATCGCCCTCGACCCAGTGGACCCGGACCACATCGCCCTCGAGCGTCTTCCAGGTGAAACGGTCGTCTTCGTACGTCCGCTGTACCGACGGGCCGAGCCAGACCTTGCCGTTCGCGTCGGTGACCCGCCAGCGGGCCGTGAACGTCGTGTTCGGGACGACGTGGCCGTTGGTCACGTCGACCTGGTAGTCGAGCGTGGAGGCGCCGCTCGGGGTGGCTTCGGAAAGCGGCACGACCGCCGGCCCGATCGAACCCGGCGTGGTGAGGAGGATCTCGACCCGGGCGGGGGTTCCCTCGATCGTGACGGGCTGCTTGAACTCGATCCGCTTGCCGAACGCGGACGAGGCCGTCGGGTCGCCGAACGTGACCGGGTCGGCGGCCATCGCTGCGGTCGCCGAGGCGGCCAGCGCCGCGACCGCAACGAGGCCCGCGAGGCCGAAGCGGGTCGGCCGCTGGCGTCGCTCGCCGTTCAGCGATCCCATGCGAGCCCCGCCAGCCGGATGATCCCGAGGCCGTTGTCGTATCCGCCGAGGAGGCCGGCCCGGGCCAGCGACCAGCCGACGTCATACGTCAGCGGGATCGTCGGAGCCTCGTCGCGGACGATCCCCTCAGCCGTGTCGAACGCCGCGCGGGCGGCAGCTGGATCGCTCGTCGTCAGGGCGTCGCCGATCGCCTTGTCGAAGGCCGCCGACGACCACCGACCGTAGTTGTTCGAGGCACCGGTTCCCAGGAGGATGCCGAGGAAGTCGTTCGGGCCGGGATAGTCGGCGATCCAGCCCATCGAGAAGATGTTTGGCGGGTCGTCGTGGAGGCGGTCGAAAAAGCCTGCTCCCTGGACCTCGATGTCGACCGTGATCCCGAGCTCCCGCTTGATCTCGGCGGCGAACGCCCGATCGGCGATCCCGCCGCCGAGCATGGTGATGGCCGGGAACCCGGCGCCCTTCGCGAACCCGGCGTCGGCCAGGAGCTGACGCGCGCCGTCGGGATCGTGGGCAGGCAGGAAGTCGGTGCCGCTCCGGCCCGGGATCCCGGGCGGGACCATGCCCGTCGCGGGCGTCGCAGCGCCGGCCGACGAGAGGGCGATCAGGCGCCGCCAGTCCACGGCCCGCGCGAAGGCCTGGCGGACGCGGACGTCGTCGAATGGCGGGCGCGACGTGTCGAAGCCGTAGTACTGGATCGAGAGCCCGTCCGTGCGCCGGAGCAGCGGCCCGAGCGTGTCGTCGTAGGACAGCCAGGTCGCGTCGAACGGCGAGACGTCGGTGAGATCGAGGTCGCCGTCCTCGAACGCGGTGACCGACGATCGACCGCCGATATCCTGGACGAGCTCGATCGTCCCGACGGCCGGAGTCCCGGCCCAGTAATGCTCGTTGGCGACCAGGGTCGTCTTGGCATCGGTTCGCGCGCTCAGGACGTACCCGCCACTCCCGACGAACGCCGAGCCGGGCGTCAGCGCGGCGGGACCCGCGTCGATCGCGGCAGGAACGACGGCGAACGTCGGCCCGGCGACGATCGTCGGGAAGTCGGCGGCGGGTCGATTCAGCTTGACGACGATGTCGGACCCCTCGACGGCAAGGCCGACCGATCCCTTGTCGCCGTTCTCCCCGCGAGCGTAGGCGAGCGCGCCCTGGACGTCGCCCATCAGGCTGACCAGGGGCGAGGGGTGGGCCGGGTCGATCACGCGCAACCAGCTCCGGACGACGTCGGCGGCCGCGAGCGGCGAGCCGTCGCTGAACGACAGGTCGGGTCGGAGGTGGAAGACGACGGTGGCGGCGTTGTCGCGGAACTCCCATGACGCGGCGAGGGCCGGGCGGGTCTGGAGCTGCGCGTCGATCGCGGTCAGGCTCTCGAACAGCTGGGCGGAGACCGCAGCGCTGCTGATGTCGCCCTGGGCGGCCGGGTCGAGGTCGCCATCTCCGGCCATGAGGATCCGGACGATGTCGGGGTCGGCGGCCCTCGCCGCCGGCAGGCCGGCCGGCGCCAGCGGACCTGCCACCGGACCAGCGATCGTGACGAAGGTCGCGGCCGCGGTCGCGACGAGTGCGAGGCGGCGCAACCGGCGGTCGATCCTGCGGGGCTGAGCTCGGCCTCGAGACGGATGGATCAACCGCCCGCCCGCAGCCACCACGCCCCCGTGGGTACCAGGCCATGCGAAGCGCCGCGGCGCGACTCGATCAGGCGTTCGACCGCGACGGGTTCACGCAACCGGACCCCGCGGACGTAGTCCTCTCGGGTGAACCCGGCAAGGAGCGCGGCGATGCAGACCCAGCGGCGCATCGTCGGAGTATAGGGGCGGACCGGGCGGAGGCCGTCCGGTCCGGGACGGCGGCTCGAAGGCCGGATTCCGCGGGGCAGGAGATGAGGCCTCGCAAGTCACACCGCCGGGGGAACGATGCATTGCCGCGAGGCCTCTATCCGGAGAACGAGGCGGCTCGCGAATCGTTAGGGCAACGTTTCCGCGAGATTCGTCGACGAGGTTCAGGGGACGACGAATCTGGGCGCATCGGTGGTTTCCCGCCCGATGACGGGTTCCCTGACCGGCGGTCCCGGCGCGAATCCGGGACGATGGACGCATGACGCTGCGGCTGCGCAACACCCTGACCCGGACGGCCGAGCCGATCGTGCCGTCAGATGGCGTCCGGCTCCGGATGTACACGTGCGGACCGACCGTGTATCGCTTCGCTCACGTCGGCAATCTTCGGACCTTCCTCCTCGCCGACCTCGTCCGGCGGACCGTTCTGTACCACGGCATCCCGGTCGTCCACGTCCAGAACATCACCGACGTCGGGCACCTCCGCGACGAGCGGTTCGACCGGGGCGAGGACCGGATGCTCGTCGCCGCGGGGCTCGAGAACAAGACGGCGGCCGAGATCGCCGACGCTTACGAAGCCGCGTTCCACGCGGATGCGTCGCTCCTCAACCTCCTGCCCGCCCACGTCTTCCCGCGCGCAACCGAGCACATCCCCGAGATGATCGACCTGGCCGAGCGCCTCGTCGACGCGGGGCATGCCTACGAGAGCGCGGAGGGCAACGTCTACTACGGGGTGGCCTCGTTCCCTACGTACGGGGCGCTCTCGGGCAACACCCTCGACGCGCTCCGGGCAGGCCATCGCGGCGACGTGGAGCCCGACAAGCGGGACCCCGCCGACTTTGCCCTGTGGAAGGCGGCCGGCCAAAGCCGGATGCTCAAGTGGCCGACGCCGCGCTGGGGCGAGGGCTTCCCGGGCTGGCATCTCGAGTGCTCGGCAATGGCGCTCCGTCATCTCGGGCCGCGGTTCGACGTCCATACCGGCGGCATCGACAACGTCTTCCCCCATCACGAGGACGAGATCGCGCAGTCGAGCCCGGTCGTGGGCGGTCCCCCGGCGAGCATCTGGGTCCACGGGGAGCACCTGCTGATGGCCGGCCGCAAGATGGCCAAGTCGGCGGGCAACTTCCAGCGGGTCACGGAGCTCGCCGAGCGGGGGCTCGACCCCCTGGTGTTCCGATACCTGGCCCTCACGTCGCGCTACGGACGCACGCTCAACTACTCGGATACGTCGCTCGCGGCCGCGTCGGCGGGCCTGGCGTCCCTGCGGGCCCGGCTGTCGGC
>JACDAH010000339.1 GCA_013695505.1 Chloroflexota bacterium
GACCGGTGGCGACGCCGATCGGGCTGCCTAGGGAAGCGACAAGGCGAGCGACGGCCCGTCCACGATGCCGTGGGCGGGCCGCCCGCGGTCCGAGCGCGAGGAAAGCCATGCGCGACGAAGACCGGCCGCCGCGGGGATCTCGAGTGGCGTCGGGATCTGAGGGGGCAATTACGGGCGAGTCGAGCTGGCATGATCCTCGTCGGGCGCGCTACCGTTCCCTGCGTGACCCGCACGACCGACGCCGACGACTCGGGCCGGCCAGCCCTCGAGGCGGCCCTCGCCGGGCGCGGCGACTACGAGCTCTTCACCTGCGATCCGGCCCTGGCCGACACTGCGGCCTTCTGTGCCGCCTACGGCTTCGATCCGGCAGACTCCGCGAACACGATCGTGGTCATCGGAAAGTCCGATCCGCCCGTGTACGCCGCCTGCGTCGTCCTCGCCAGCCACCGCCTCGACGTCAACCGCGTCGTCAAGCAGCGGCTCGGAACGCGCAAGGCGTCGTTCGCCTCGCACGACGAGACGCGCCAGCAGACCGGGATGGAGATCGGCGGAGTGACGGCCTTCGGGCTGCCCGACCACCTTCCGTTGTGGGTCGACGCCGCCGTCATGGACCGCGAGAGGATCGTCCTCGGCGGCGGCAGCCGGAGCTGGAAGGTCATCGCCACGCCGGCGATCCTGCGCACGCTGCCGAACGTCGAGATCGTCGAGGATCTCGCCGCGCCGCGGCCCACCGACTGACACGTCAGGCGGCGATCACCACCTGGTTGCGACCGGCGTCCTTCGCCCCGAAGAGGGCCACGTCGGCGCGGGCGAGCCACTCGTCGTCGGATGTCCCGAGATCGGCCGCCAAGATCAGGGTCGCGCCAAAGCTTGCAGTCACGACCCCGTGAGGAGTGTTGGCCGGGTGCGGGATCGCCAACGCCTCGATGGCCGCGCGGAGGCGCTCGGTGACCGTTCGCAGGCCGTGCTCGTCGTGGGCCCGAACGAGGATGAGGAACTCCTCGCCGCCGAAGCGGTAGACCTCCTCATCGGTCCGGATCGCGGATCGGGCGGCCCGGACCACCGCCTTGAGGACGTCGTCGCCGGCGAGGTGGCCGAACTCGTCGTTGATCTGCTTGAAGCGATCGAGGTCGAACGCGATCAGGCCGTGGGAGTCCCCGAGGCGCTCCATCCGGGCGCGGGCGACGCGGAGGTCCTCCGCCAGGCGGAGCCGGTTCCGGGCGCCGGTCAGCGGATCCGTCGCGGCCGTCTCCTCGAGCCGCCGATGGACCCCCGCAAGCTCGTGCATGGCGGCATCGGCCCGCCGTCGCAGCTGGGTGATCTTGCGGACCTGGCTGAAGTTCCGGATCGCAGCCAGCTGGAGAAGTACATGTCCGCTCAGGCTGGCCCCGTGCGCGACGAGGTTGACCACGATCAGCGAGCTCCGGACGTCGGCGCTCAGTGCGATCGACGGGGCCACGACGAGGTACCCGATGGCGAGCAGAGCCGAGCCCGCCATCCAGCGGATGTGGGTCGTCGTGCTCCACGGCAGGATGAGCGTGACGATGACCGGAATGAGGATCAGGTACCCGGCGGACTCGATCGCGAGGGCCGGAATGATCAGCCCGGTGGAGGCCGTGGCTGCCGTCAACGCGAGGGTCACCGCGGCGGCGACTGGATCCGGCCAGTGGCGCAGGCGCCGGCCGAGCAGCCACCACCCGGCCACTCCGAGCACGGCGACGGTGCCGTTCAGGAGGAGGAGCTGGAGGGCCAGCGCCGGATGGCCATCGCCGAGAAGGATGCCGTCGAAGACGGCGGCCCCCGCGATCACCAGAAAGCCGGTTCGCGCCGCTGCGACCGTCCGCCGACGTTGGTGGGCCCGGAAGCGGGCGCTCGTTCCGACCGACATGTACTCGCTCGACCGGAGCGTCGCCGGGACGGCCAGCAGGCGGCGCAGCCCCGATGCAGCGGTCGGCGTGGCGATCCTGAGGGTCCGGACACGTGAGCTGGGATCCATGCGACGAACCATCCGCGGGTTCGACTGCCGGAACAAGTTCCCAATCGGGGGGGGTCCTGCGGCGGGAATGACCGGATCGGTGACGTCGGTCGCTCGCCGCGCTCCCTGAAGAAAGAACGCCGCCCTCCGGTCGGAGCGCGGCGTTCGGGGACGACGGTCAGTCGGTCACGTAGTCCCGGAGCTTGCGGCTCCGCGACGGGTGGCGGAGCTTCCGCAGTGCGTGGGCCTCGATCTGGCGGATCCGCTCGCGGGTCAGCCCGAATTCGTGGCCGACCTCCTCGAGCGTCCGGGGGCGCCCGTCGTCGAGCCCGAACCGGAGCCGGATCACTCGCTCCTCACGACCCTCGAGGCTGTCGAGGACGCGGGCCACCTGCTCCCTGAGCATCGTGTCCGAAACGGCCTCGAGCGGGGAGATCGCGTCGGGGTCCTCGATGAGCGAGCCGAGCTCGGTGTCACTCTCGTCGCCGATCGGCGTCTCGAGCGAGACGGGGTTGCGACCGTAACTCCGGACTTCCTCGACCTTCTCGGTCGTGATTGCGGTCTTCGGATCCTGCGACAGGACCTCGGCGATCTCCGCGTTGGTCGGCTCCCGGCCGAGCTCGACGGTGAGCTCGCGCGAGGTCCGCGTCACGCGGTTCATCGTCTCGACCATGTGGACCGGGATGCGGATCGTCCGCGACTGGTCCGCCAGGCCTCGCTGGATCGCCTGGCGGATCCACCAGGTGGCGTAGGTGGAGAACTTGAAGCCGCGCTCCCACTCGAACTTGTCGACGCCGCGCATCAGCCCGGCATTGCCCTCCTGGACGAGGTCGAGGAGGCTCATCCCGCGGTTGATGTACTTCTTGGCATTGGCCACGACGAGCCGGAGGTTGGCCGACGTCAGGTGCTCCCGGGCGGTGAGGCCGGTCGCCACGAGACCCGGCGTCATCGTCTCGATCGCGTCGGCGTCGTGACCGGCCTCGAGCCAGCGGCGGAGCGCCGGCAGGGCCACACCGTTGCGCGTCCAGGTCCGCATCGCGATCAGGGCGGCGTTCTCGCGGACGACCGGCCGGCTGGCCGCGCCATGAACCCAGGTGAGGGTGGAAAGGAACGTCTTGGCGTCGAGACGCTCGTTGTAGACGGCTCGCTGGTTGCGCGCCCGTTCGAGGAGGTCGGCGGCCTCGCCCGTCGCCTCCGCAACGGCCTCGGTGAAGCCGAAGCGCGGGGCGGTGACGAGGAACTCGGCCGCGTCGTCCGCTTCGAGGGCGGACCGGACAATCCGTGCGGACAGGTCGGCGAAGGTCAGCGCGTAACGGGGGTGCTTCGCCCGGGCCGTCGGCTCGGTCGCGTTGGCGGTCCAGACGTGCAGGTCGAGCACGGCAAGGGCCGGATCCTTCGTGATCCGGAGGCCGATCTCCATCGTCTTCGCCAGCATGACCTCTTCCTCGGCCGTGAGGAGCGGGACGCGGGCGATCTCGCGCAAGTAGAGTCGGGTCGAGTCCTCGATGTCGAGCAGGTCGTCGTGCTCGGCGACCTCCGGCTCGTCGTCGTCGGACTTGGCGGCGACCGGCCTCGATGGCAGCGGCTTCGCCACGGGCGCCTCGAGAGTCACGGTGGGGTCGTGCTCGACGACCGACGCGACGTCCTCCACGCTCGGCACCAGCTCATCGAGAGCGGGAGCCGTGCCGAGACGGGTCTCGAGGTCGATTTCGGAGGTCTGGTCAAGGAAGGTCGTCAAGTTCGCTCCAGGAGTGTGTCGATGCGCGAGGCGAGTCGCGCCGGAACAACGTTGCGGGATGCTTGATTGCGACCGGACCGCGCATCCGCCGAGGCGGTCCGGGGTGTATCCAACTTCCGCCAGGCGCCGGACACACGGACCGGCGTGTCAAGTTTTTGACACGCCAGCGATGACCGAATCGTACTCGATCCGGGACGATTTGGCAACCCCCCTGTCAATACCCGGAGGAGCTGCCGCCAAGTCGAACGGACGACGCGGATGGCCTGTTCCGCGGCGAACGGGGTCACGCGCTCCAGCCGGGCACTCGCGCGGGGTCTGCCCATGTCGCTCCACTGCGGAACCGAGGCGATTCGTGACTGGGCACAGGAGGAGGACCGGCAGGGGGTGCCGGTCCTCGACTCCGTAGATCGGCCCTCCGTAGGTCCCAGCCAAAGGGCCGATCTGGCAATTCTGTGCCGGCTCGCGAAGCACGTCTGCCACGGACATGGCGGACGGTGCGCGGTGTGCGCCGAAGGCTCGTATCCGTCAGGGCCCTGGCATGATCGGTCGGGGCGCGCATTGCCGGCCAAGGCGGTCGACGGGCACCGGTCGACCGAACAGATATCCCTGGGCGCGGGTGACACCCAGATCGAGGAGCATCGTTCGCTCCGCTTCGGTCTCGACACCTTCGGCGATGAGGTCGAACCTGAGGCGGCCTGCGAAGTGGACCATTCCCGCGACGAGCGCCTGGCGGGCCGGATCTCCGTCGATCCCGGCCACGAGCGTCCGATCGAGCTTCACCATGGCCGGCCGCAGCTCGAGGATGTGGCGGAGAGACGCGAACCCGGCTCCGGCATCGTCGACGGCGAGCCGGACATTCAACCCGATGTCGGCGATCGCGGCGCGAACGGCCGCATAGTCGGCAACTTCGTCGTGTTCGGTGATTTCGAGGACGACGCCGAAGCCCCACTCGCGGACCATCGTCCGGAGCGGCTCGCGGGCGACGACCAGCTCGGGCGAGACGTTGATGTCGATGAACCGATTGGCCGGCAGGGGTCCGGCCGCGTGCATCGCGGCCTGCGCCGTCGCGATCTCGAGCTCGAGCGAAACCCCCGATGCGGCGGCCTCGGCAAAGACCGCCTCGGGCGGCGCTCCGTCGTCGAAGCGGGTGAGCGCCTCGTAGCCGAGCGGCTCGCCCGTCTCGAGGTCGACGATCGCCTGGAACACAGGGTGAAAGGCGCCTTCCTCGATGATTCTCCTGATCCGCAGACTCGAGGCGACCACCGACGCGCGCTCACGCAGGGAGCGGCCGAGCGCCGAGCCGGCCACGATCGACGCAAGCTCCTCGATGTCGGGCAGCCGCTCGGTCAAGGCCGAAGTGGCCATCGAGGCGCCGACCGCCAAAAGCGCGATCACCCGACCGTCGGCCCGGATCGGGGCCCACGCGACCCCGGCGACGCCTGTCGCACCCGGAAAAGCCTCAAGCGGCCCGGCCGGCGCGTCGACCCAACTGTCGATCCAGGGCCCGCTCGTCGCCCGCACGAGGACGGTCGCGGCGCGCTCGCCCTCCAGGACAGTCGCGCCGGTCTGGCCGCCCTGCGTTCCGGTCCCAGCCGAACCGAGAAGCAGCAGGCGGCGCGGCGGCTCGAGCGCGAAGATGGCTGCCTGTTGGAACTCGCCGCGGCTGGCGATCTCGCCGCAGACCGCGTCCGCCTGCTCGTCGAGCGGGGCCTGCGTCGGCATGGCCAACAGACACCCGAGGATCGCGTGGCGCTGATCCTCCCGCCGCTCGCTGATCCGCTGCTCGGTCACGTCTCGCAGGACGCCCACGTGGAGTCCCGGCGCCACGTTGGCCGCCGACCGGTATTCGGCAACGCGGATCGAGCCGTCCGACCGTCGCAGGCTCAGATCGCCCCGCACCAGTGGCCCGGCCTCGGACTCGCCGTCGCCGCTGAGGAACGCGGCCCACATGGCGTCCGAGATCGGACCTCCGGATGAGCCCACGACGACGTCGTCGGTCACGGACCGCATGAGGATCTCGTCCCGAGACCGACCGACGAGCTCGCACGCGGCCGGGTTCGCTTCGACATAGCGGCCGGCATCGTCAGTGAAGAACACGGCATCGAGAGCGTGCTCGAAGAGCATCCGGTAGCGCGCCTCGCTGGCCACCAGCGCCGCATTCGCCGTGCGGTGCTCGGTGATGACGCTGACGACCCCGCCGACGCCCATCGGAGCGCCGTGCTCGTCGCGGACGCCGAATGCCTGCACGTGGAACCGGCGACCCTCGAGTGGCCAGTGGGCCGCCTCCTCGACATCGACATCGCCGTGCCCATTGAGGATCTCGAGGTCGCTTGTCATGACCCGCGCGGCATCGGCGGCCGGCATCAGCTCGTCGTCGCGGCGCCCGAGCAGCTCCTCGCCCCGGGTGCGGCCGACGAGCTCGGCGGCCCGGCGGTTGGCGATCACGTAGCGCAGCTCCCGATCCTTCAGGAAGATCGCGACCGGTGAGTGATCGAGGACGGCCTGCAGGTTGCGCTGGACGGCCGTCCGCTCGATGACGGCGGCCGCCATCATCAAGAAGGCCTCGAGGATCGAGCGATCCTCGGCGGTGATCGGCCCGCGGCCGGGTGCGGCGTCGACGGTAAGAGAACCAAGGGCCCGCCGGCCGCTGCCCACGATGGAGATCGAGACCGTCGACGGATCGGATCCAGGCGTCGGACCGGCTCCGAGGAGACCTTTCTCGGAGGCCGCGTCGTCCGGGCAGAGCGCGATGGAAGCCGCTGCCCCCCCGACGCTGCGGCGGGCTCCCTCGGCGATCGCGTCGAGTGCCGATCGGACCGTGCTCGCCCGTCCGGCGTCGCGCCAGGTCGTCGTGATGATCCGGACGAGCTCGAGGCCCGGCGCGGGGCGCGGCCCTTGGATCCGGGTCTGCGGGGCGGCGATTGGCATGCCAGGGATCGTCAACGGGAGTCCTTCCCACCGCGTTGAGCCCGCGGGTCGGTTCCAAGATGCGCCCCATTGCGGCCGCCGACAAGGAACAATCTGTCCTGTTGCGGCTGCGTCGTTCTTCGTACGCCGGCCGTTCGTCCGATCGAACATCGCCCGCGACCAGGGCCCGTCGTGCGCCTCGATGACGGGGGCGACGATCGGAGCCACGTCCGGCATGATCCAGCCGTGACGACCTGGATCGAGCACGGTCACGGAGCTCGTCGAGATCTCCGGCGAGGACGGCGGATCCGTGCCTTCGCCAGCGTGGATGGGCGGGTGCCGAGAACCGCCGATGGTGGTTTCAAGCAGTTTCCGTGCTAAAGTGCCCCAATCGCCGCTGTGGTGATGCTCCCGTGTGGTCGACCGCTTCTCGAACTGACCGTACGCCTGAAGCTCTCGTTCGAGAAGATTGTGGAGGTCACTGTGACCACCGGTACCATCAAGAAGGTCGTCTCCGAGCGAGGCTTCGGCTTCATCTCGGGCGAGGATGGCAAGGAATACTTCTTCCATCGTGACGGCCTGACGTCTTCCCTCAACTTCGATCGTCTCGCCGGTGGCGAGAAGGTCGAGTTCGAGATCGAGCAGAGCCCCAAGGGCGCTCGAGCGAAGAACGTCGCCGCAGCCTGACCCAGGCTTCGACCCGACCGCCCGTTCCACGCGAACGGGCGGTCGTTTTCATCTCCGCCGCGGCCCCCATCCCGACGGATCGACCAGCGAGGGACAATCCGATGACGAAACGATCGAAGTACGAACAGGCCCAGCGAGCCCTCCAGACGGTGCGCGTCAAGGAGATCGAGGCCGCCTGGCTGGGCAGTCTGCCGGCCGATCGTGCGAAGGCCTTCGTGGCGGCCGTCGAGGTTGCCCGCAACCGGCCGCCGGATGGCCCGCCCGAGAACATGGCCCCGGGCACGCGCCCCAACCCGCCCCGCCCCGGCCATGAGCCGCGCGTGCCGAAGGAAGAGCGCAACCGCCGCCCGCGCGATTAACGCCGCGCGACCCGGACGGCGTTCCTCGATCAGAACATCGATCGCGTCGAGCCCGCACCGGACAATGCCGCCCGGCGCCCGCCCGACTGCGGCACCATGGGAGACGACGCCGCCCGAGCGGTCGTCATCAATGCGTGGAGGAGCAGCGGTGGACGAGGCGACGTTCTGGAGCCTGATCGACCGGTTCGACTGGTCGAAGGAAGAGGACGACGACATCATCGAACCGGCGGTTCTGGCGCTTGCTCTGCTGCCCGATTCGCAGATCGCCGGCTTCCAGCAGGTCCTCGCGCGCAAGCTGTACGACCTCGACGGCCGAGCGTGGGCTCGCGAGTGCGGCGAGCTGATCTGGTTCGGCGACCCCGATCGTCTCGCCGTCGACGGGTTCCTCTATGCCCGGGCCCTCGTCGTCGCCAACGGCCGCGAGTTCTACGAGGCAGTCCGCGCCGATCCCACGACGATGCCCAAGGACGCCGATTTCGAGGCGATCCTGATGCTGGCGGCCGACGCCTACGACCGCAAGACCGGTCTCGAGTGGGAAGAGCTCGACGACACCGACGTCTCCTACGAGACCTTCTCGAACGCGGCGGGCTGGCCGGCGATCTGATCCACCCGCGTCGGCGGCCGATCGTCGGCATCGCGCCGGCCCAGAATGGGTGCGGTGACGATCGAGCGCTCCGGCCCCCTCCTCCGCGATCCGGCTTTCGGGCGGCTCTGGTTCATCCAGGCGTCGACCCAGATCGGCGGGAACATGGCGCTCTACGCGCTGACGATCCTGGTCTTCGCGACGACCCGCTCGAATGCGGCGGTGAGCGCGCTCGTGATGTCGTTCCTCATCCCGACGATCCTGCTGTCGGCCCTCGCCGGGGTCCTCGTCGACCGGCTCGACGTCCGCTGGGCGTTGATCGTCCCGAACACGGTCCGGACCCTCCTGACGTTCGGTCTCGCCGTCGCCGGGACGCACGTGACGGTGCTGCTGCTCTTGAACCTCGGGATCAGCCTGACCACCGTCGTCCTGACCCCGGCCGAGGCCTCGATGATCCCGCGGATCGTTTCGAAGCCGCAGCTCGAGACCGCGATGGGCATCTTCAATTTGACGCTCCAGGCCTCCTTCGCCGTCGGGTTCGCGTTTCTCGGGCCGCTCCTCGTGACGCTCGCGGGACCGTCCTTCGTTCTCGTGGTCGTCGTCGCGTTCTATGCCGCGGCCACAATCGCGACGGTCGGGCTGCCGGCCGCGCCACCGATCGCCCGTGAGAAGGGTGCGAATCGGCGGTCCTTTCACGAGCCGGTCGATCAACTCCACGAGGGCCTCGCCGCGATCAGCGGCAACCGCGAGGTCAGCCGGCCGCTGATGCACCTCGCCGCGGCCGCTTCGCTGGTCGGAGTGATCGGCGTCCTCGGGCCCAACCTCGCGTCGTCGCTCGGACTCGATCCGAAGAACCTGATCGTGGTGGTGCTGCCACTCGGGCTCGGGGTCGTCGGCGGTGTCTTCGCACTTCGCAGGTTCGGCGAAGGCGTGTCACGCCGCCGGGCCGGTGAGCTCGGCCTGCTCACCTTCGGCAGCCTGGCGATCGCGATCTCGACCGTTGGAGCCGTGGGGCTGGAGGCCGGCGTGCCGGTCATCCCGATCGTCGTCGTCCTCGCATTCTGCGCCGGCGCGGCGTACGCGGCGACGACCGTCTCGGCCCAGACCGCGCTCTTCGAGAACATGCCGCCCGGCGTTCGCGGCCGGATCTTCGGGGTCCTTGCATCGATCGTCAGCGCGGCGAGCCTGCTCCCGATCCTGATCGCCGGACCCCTTGCTGACGCGATCTCGGGTCCGCTGGTCATCGGGATCACGGCGGTTGCGGTGCTCGCCAATGCAGCCTGGTCGGCGTTCCTGTTCGGACCGCGCGGTGCGGGGAGGCGTTGACGGAGCGGGGGATCGAATCGAGCCCGGCGCGGCCGGCGACCGATGAGTTGAGGCCGCCCGAGCGGTCTTCACTGAGACGAGCGGGCGTGCCCGGGCTCGACCCATGGAGGTTCTCGATGTTCAAGGACAGTCACGCCTTCTCCGGCTTCTCGACGAACGACATCCCGGCCGCGAAGGCGTTCTACGGCGACACCCTCGGCCTCGATGTCAGCGAGGAGCACGGCATGCTGACGCTGAATCTGGCCGGCGGCGGCAAGGTCCTGATCTACCCGAAGGACAACCACGAGGCGGCGACGTTCACCGTTCTGAACTTCCCTTCCAAGGATGTCGATGGCGACGTCGATCGTCTCGCGGCGGCCGGCATCGCGATGGAGCGCTACCCCGAGTCGGGCGGCGACCAGGACGAGCGCGGCATCTGGCGCGGCGAGGGCCCGACCATCGCGTGGTTCAAGGACCCGGCTGGCAACATCCTGTCTGTGCTCGACGCATGATTCACTGGAGATCGGGCGGCGCCGGATCAGGCGCTGTTCGCGCACCGCGCCGCGCGCCATCCAGCCAAGGGTGCCCTGCCGTTTCCGGTAGCCGCATATCCTGGGCAATTGGCCTGGCTGGCCGCGGGGTGTGCCGCCCGAGCCTGGTGCGACCGAGGAGTTCGGCCTCCGACGCCGCTCGGTGGACGCCGGCCGGTGGACCGCTTATCGAACTGCCAGCCGATCAGTCTGCAAGAGGTGTGCTCATGGAACCGTGGTTGAAGGGCATCAGCGCGATCACCATGTTCGTCGAGGACGTGCCGACGACGAAGGCGTTCTATCAGGAGGTCTTCGGGCTTCCGATCCACTTCGAGGACGATGTCTCAGCGGTGTTCAACTTCGGCAACACGCTGATCAACCTGCTGAAAGCGACCGAAGCGAGCGAGCTCATCGAGCCCGGGGTCGTGGCGGCCCCGGACGCCGGCGCGCGGGTCCAGTTCACGCTCGGTGTCGACGACGTGGACGCGATGTGCGGGGAGCTTGAGAGGCGAGGCGTCGACCTCCTGAACGGCCCGATCGATCGGCCGTGGGGCATCCGAACGGCCTGCTTCCGCGATCCGGGCGGACATATCTGGGAGATCGCGAAGTAGATGAATTCGTTGTAGCGAGTCCGCCTTGAGGCTCGCCGCGCGGCGCCCGGCCCGTCAGCGAGTTTCCGCCTCAATGCGGATGGGAGCCCCGAGCTGCGTCCGCAGCCATTGCCGTCGAATGGCGACCCACGCCACGAGGATCGCGGCCATGCCCGCCGGAACGAGCATGTCACCGTCGACCAGGTGAACGGCCGCGTCGACGGCGGCGAAGGTCCAGGCAATCGTCCCGAGAACAAGGATCAGCGTCTGATTCATGATGGTCACCCGAGCTGACGCGCAATTGGTCATCGCGTCGATCGGGCGACGTTAGCCCGAAAGTCCTGCCGTTTCGAGCCCCAATCGTCCTATGTGGTTCGCGCCGGCAACGAAATCTCGCTTCCGCTTCCGTGACCAGAGGAGCGCGGGATCGAGACGCGCGAGCCCCGGCCGGCGCGTACCGTTGCCGGAACCGGCCAGACGACGTGGGCGAACGGGTCGGAGTCAGCGATGATGCTGTGAGGGCAGGGCCGTGTTCGCCGGATGGATATCGTGCGATCTGAGCTCCCCGCCAGGTGTTCGCTGCCTTGACTGACCCGGCGGACCCTGACGTGGGTGACGAGCCGGAGGTCGCCGCGATCGCCGCGGGCCGCCGGCGGTCCAGCTCGGGTCGGGTCGTGGCCGCCCTCGGATCGGCGCGTGCCGCGCTTCGGCAGGCCCTTGGCAACGACGGGATCCGGCGACTTGGCATCGCCTGGATGCTCGGGATCGCCGCCGACGCCGCCCTCACGGTCGTGACGTTCGTCACGGTCTTCAATCGCGGGGGCGTGCTCGCCGCCGGGCTGCTCGGCGCGATCCGGATGGTGCCAGCCGTGGTCGTCGGCATGTTCGCCGGCTCCTTGCTCGAGCGCGTCCGCGGCGATCGGATCCTCATCATCGTCGGGATCCTCCGGGCCGTCAGCGCCGGCCTGATCGCGATCGCGATCGCGACGGCGGGACCGACCATGGCCGACCACGAGGTCACGATGATCCAGCTCTTCGTGTTCTCGTCGATCGCGGCGGCCGCCGCGGCGCCCGTCCGGCCGACCCAGGTGACGCTGATGCCCGCGATCGCCCGCGGCCCGGAGGAGCTCGTCGCCGCCAACACGGTCTGGATCACCGGCGAGGGTCTCGGTGCGTTCGGTGGGCCGTTCGTCGCCGGCGCGCTCATGGCGGCGAACTTCCACCCGGCCGTTGCCGTTCTCGCCGCCGTGGGCTTCCTGTCGACAGCGCTGATCGCGGCCGGCCTCCGGTTCGAGCATGCCGCCGACGCGTCTGGTGGGGCCCGCCGATCGGGCACGGGCGGCCGATTCCGGCTGTTCGACGGCCTCCGCGCGGTCCGGGCCAAGCCACTCCTGTCGTGGACGCTCTTCGGGACATACGGCCAGGTGGTGACGCGTGGCCTCCTCAATGCGATGGTCGTCGTGGCGTCGATCGAGCTCCTCAACATGGGCCAGTCGGGCACCGGAGTCCTGAGCGCCGCCCTTGGTCTCGGCGGCCTCGCCGGAGCCATCTTCGCGATATCGTCGACCCGGTCCGAGCGGCTGGTGCGCACCGAGATCGTGGCCCTCGTGTTCTGGGGGCTGCCGCTCGCGGCAATCGGTCTGGTCTCCGTCCCCGAGATCGCCCTGGCCGCGATGATCGTCATCGGGGTCGCCAACGCCACCTACGACGTCGCGCTCTTCACGATCCTCCAGCGCGCCTGTGCGAACGACGACCGGGCGCCGGTCATGTCGCTCCTCGAGGTAATGATCGGGCTCGGAGCAGTATCCGGCAGCCTCCTCGCGCCGGTCCTCCTCCTCGCCTTCGGGACGCGTGGCGGCTTGATCGCGGGGGGTCTGGTCCTGCCCGTCATCGCGGTTGCGATGTATGCCCGGATCGGCCATGTCGACCAGGTCAGCGTGGTCGACGAGGAGACGGTCCACCTGCTTCGCGAGGTGCCCGCGTTCGCCGCGCTGCCGCTGACCGCCGTCGAACGCGTGGCGGCCGGCCTCGTTCCGTTCTCGACCGAGGCGGGAACCGCGCTCATGACCCAGCACGAGCCGGGCGATCGATTCCTGGTGATCGCGACGGGCGAGATCGAGGTGTCCGTCGACGGCAAGCCGATCCATCGACTCGGGCCCGGAGCCGGCGTCGGCGAGATCGCCCTGCTCCGGCGCAGTCCCCGGACCGCGACGGTCGTCGCGATCACCGAGGTGACCGGTTTCAGCGTCGACGCGTCGACGTTCCTGGCCGCCGTGGCCGGGCCGGCTGCCGCCGCCGTCATGGAGCGCATGGCGGAGGCGAATCTTGCCCGCACGGCTGCCGAGCCACCGATGTGGCGCGAGGCGCCGGCCGAAGCCTAGGGGATCAGCGGTGCCCGCTGCCGCGGGCTCGTCGTGGAG
>JACDAH010000343.1 GCA_013695505.1 Chloroflexota bacterium
GCTAGGCTCCGGCCAGGGCGCCGAGGTGCTCGGTCAGCCGGAGGTTCTCGCGATAGTCGATCGGGACCTCGACGAGGCTCGGGCCGTCGACATCGAGGGCCCGCCTGAGGGTCGGCAGGAGGTCCGCGGCGGACGACGGCCGGAAGCCGGCGATCCCGAACGAGCGGGCATAGTCGACGAAATCCGGGTTCCCGAACTCGACCCCGAACGGCCGCCCGAACTCGGTGCGCTGCTTCCAGTCGATCAAGCCGTAGCCGTCGTCGCGCCAGACGACGACGGTGATGTTCGCTCCGATCCGTTTCGCGGTCTCGAGCTCCTGGCTGTTCATCAGGAATCCGCCGTCGCCGCAGAGCGCGACAACCTTCCGCTCCGGGTGGACGAGCTTGGCGGCGATCGCTCCCGGCAGCGAGATCCCCATCGCCGCGAACCCATTCGAGATGATCACGGTGTTGGGTTCGTACGCCTGGTAGAGCCGGGCGACCCAGACCTTGTGGGCGCCGACGTCGGACACGACGATGTCGTCGGGACCGAGCGCCTCACGAAGATCGGCGATCGCCCGCTGCGGGGTGATCGGAAGGGCGTCCTCGCCGGGGCCCGTGGCGCCCGAGCCGGCGCTCCCGGCCAGCTCCTCGAGCAGCGCTGTCCGGAGGTCGGCGTGGACGAGGGTCTCGCGCGCCTCGTGCCGCTCCCCGGCGTCGCGGCCACTGATGCCACGGGGCAGGACCGCGGTGAGAAGCCGCCGGAGCGAACCCTCGATGTCGCCGATCAGTTCGACCTCGGGCCGGTACTGGGCGTCGACCTCGGCCGGTTGGGTGTCGATGTGGATGATCCGCTTGCGGCCGTCCGGGTTCCAGCCGGCCGGCGCGTACTCGACGAGGTCGTAGCCGACACAGATGACGAGATCGGCCCGATCGAAGCCCGACAGGACGTGGTCACGCGCCTGGAGCCCGACGGCCATGAGCGAGAGGTGCGAGCGGTCGTCCATCGCGCCCTTGCCCATGAACGTGACGGCGACCGGGACATGGAGCCCACGGGCGAAGGCGCGCAGCTCCGGGGCGGCCCGTCGCCGGAGGACCCCGTTGCCGGCCAGAACGAGTGGCCGCTGGGAGGTCGCAATCAGCTCGGCGGCATGGGCGATCGCCTCGTCGGTCGGCTCCGGGAAGTACGCCTTGCCGGGCAGGAGCGGCCGGGCGGCGTCATCCACCTCGGCGGCCGCCAAATTCTCGGGCAGCTCGATGTGGGTCGGGCCGGGCTTCTCGAGGACGGCCGTCCGGAACGCCTTGCGCACGATCTCCGGGATCGCACCGATCCGCTGGACGCTCGTGTTCCACTTCGTGACCGGCTCCAGCATGCCGACGATGTCGATCACCTGGTGGGCTTCCTTGTGGAGCTTGTCGGAGCTCGCCTGGCCGGTGATCGCGACCATCGGCGCCCGGTCGAGATACGCGTCAGCGACGCCCGTGATCAGGTTCGTGGCGCCGGGCCCAAGCGTGGCCATCGCGACGGCCGCCTTGCCGGTGAGCCGCCCGTAGACGTCGGCCATGAACGCGGCGCCCTGCTCGTGGCGTGTCGTGATGTGGCGCGGTCCCGCGAGCCGGCCGTCGTCCCGCCCGGCCGCGGCGATGACACCGAGCGCGTCGAGGATGTCCATCGTCTCCTCGCCCGGCACCGAGAACACGTACTCGCAGCCCTCGGCGGCAAGGCACTCGACGAGGAGCTGGGCGGCGGTTCGCTTGGTCACGCGAGCGAGCGTAGCAGCGCGGCGTGCGTCGGGGCTCCGGAGCGCGTCGGAGGGGTTGTGCGTCGAGGCTCCGCAGCGCGATCAATCGGAAGTCCTGTTGCCAGTCTCCCTGCCAGACCCCACAATCCGGAGCCATCGGGTCCGGTCGAGGCTCGCCGTCATGACGTCCGCTGGACAGGGGAGGGGCCGGTTGATCGCGCGAAGCCGAAGAACGAGAGCGAGGCGCTCGGCCCGCGCTGCGACCCTCCTCTGCCTGATCGTCGGCCAGGCGACGATCTTCGCCGCTGGCGCTGGCGCCGCGGATCGCTCGGCTCCGGCTCCTGCCGCTGCCGTTTCGTCGAGTCCGGCCGCGTTGCCGTTCGC
>JACDAH010000344.1 GCA_013695505.1 Chloroflexota bacterium
CGCGCGGATCTCGTCACGGATCTGGATCCAGACGTCCGCCGCGGGCCGGTCTGGCGCCTTGCTTCCCTTGGGATCGGCCACACGGTTTGCAGCCGCTGCACGTGCCATGGCGATGAGTATAGGCGCCGAGTCAACGATTGCGATGGCTCGCAATTGCGACCCGGCTCGGCTGCGGAGTGATCCGAAACGACTCGGACCGCGCAATCGTCGCTGTACCGCTACAGGTGCCTGTTACAACACGATGCGATAACGACGCGGCGCGGTTATGCTGCTCCCCACGTCGCTGGAGAAACTCGACCGATGCGAACTGTCCCCACACTTTTCGCCCTCGTCTTGGCGCTGGCCGTTGTCGCCTGCTCGTCGGGGACGTCGACGGGATCGCCGGCGGGGAGTGGCGCGGTCGCTTCCGCGCTGGGTTGGCATGACGAGCTCACCGCCGGTACGGATAAGCTCGACGTCGCGACGACGGTCGCACCGATCAGCTCGATCGCCCGCAACGTCGGCGGAGCGAGAATCCGTCTCCACGGACTGATCCCGGACGCGACGAACTCGCATACCTTCGAACCCGCCCCGTCCGACGCCAAGGTCCTCGCCAACGCCGACCTGATCGTCGTCAATGGCCTCCATCTCGAGCAGCCGACGCTCGAGCTGGCCGAGGCGTCGAAGCGCGCCGACACGCCGATCAAGCTCCTGGCCGACAACACCATCAGCCGGGAGGAGTGGCTGTTCGACTTCAGCTTCCCGGAATCCGAGGGCGACCCCAACCCGCACCTCTGGATGAACGTCCAATACGCCCTCCACTACGCCGAGCTGCTGCGTGACTGGTTCAGCCAGGCCGACGCCCCCAACAAGGCCTACTACGCCGCCAACTTCGACGCCTACAGGTCGCGCCTCGATCAGCTCGACGGGATGGTCAAGCAGGGGGTCGCCTCGGTCCCCGAGAAGAGCCGCAAGCTGCTGACCTACCACGACTCGTGGGCCTACTGGGCACGCCAGTACGGCTTCAAGGTCATCGGCGCGGTGCAGGCCTCAGACTTCTCCGATCCGAGCCCCCAGGAGGTCGCCCGGCTGATCGACCAGGTCAAGGCGGAGCAGGTTCCCGCGATCTTTGGATCGGAGGTGTTTCCGAGCCCCGTCCTCGAGCAGATCGCACGCGAATCCGGCGCGAAGTTCGTCGACGCCCTGCGTGACGACGAGCCGCCCGGTGCCCAGAATGCTCCCGCGCACACCTATGTCGGGATGCTCAAGAAGGACATGCAGATCATGATCGAGGCGCTCGGCGGAGACCCCACGGCCTTTGAGCCGCTCGTCGTCACCGATACCTACGGGTCATGACCCGAATGACGGGCCTGGAAGGCTGACCGGTGGGCGCCACCCAGTCCGCGCCTGACCGCGCCCTCGTCGAATTCGAGGGAGTGACCTGCGGCTACGACGGCGAGCCGGTCCTTCGGGACGTCGATCTGGCGATCCCGCGCGGTGGCTTCGTCGGAATCGTCGGCCCGTCCGGCGCCGGAAAGACGACGCTGCTGCGCTCGATCGTCGGCGTCGTGCCAAGGGTCGAGGGCCGGATCACCGTCGGCGGCCGGATCGTCGGGCGCGGTGCGACGCCCGGCGTCGGTTGGGTGCCCCAGCTCGAGACCGTCGACTGGCAATTCCCGGCGACGGTCCGCGAGGTCGTGCTGATGGGCCGCTGGGCCGAACGTCGCTGGCGGGCCTGGGCCAGCAAGGACGACCGCCAGCGAGTCGATCGGCTGCTCGACCGGCTCGGAATCGGCGGGCTCGCCGATCGACATATCCGGCAGCT
The DNA here is from genome assembly GCA_013695505.1 of Chloroflexota bacterium. Taxonomy (GTDB): domain Bacteria; phylum Chloroflexota; class Limnocylindria; order Limnocylindrales; family CSP1-4; genus CF-46. The sequence goes on from JACDAH010000344.1 coordinate 1,805, forward strand.
CTCGGGCGGTCAGCAGCAGCGCGTCTTTCTCGCCCGGGCGATGATCGGCGACCCATCACTCCTGCTCCTCGACGAGCCTACGAGCGGTGTCGACCTCAAGACCCGCGACGATATCCTCCATCTGCTGGCCGAGCTGAACGCCGACGGCATCACGATCGTCTTGACGACCCACGAGCTGAATACGGTGGCGGCCCACTTGCCGTGGGTCGTATGCGTCAATGGCCGAGTGATCGCGGAGGGCGATCCCGATCAGATCTTCACCTCGGCCATCCTTGGCCGGACGTACGGGGCCGACCTCCGCGTCGTCCGCCAGGACGGGATCATCCTCGTCGCCGACGCAGCTCCCCATCGCCTGCGGGACGCGCTTCGGCATCGCCACGACGGCTTCGAGCACGCCCACCACGAGCACGTCGGGCCGGACCATGAGCACCGGGAATCCGACGGAGCGCCGCCGTCGTGAGCCTCGTCACGGAGCCGTTCGCCTACGAGTTCTTTCGTCAGGGCCTGTTTGCCTCGGTGCTGGTCGGGGCGTTGTGCGGGATGCTCGGGGTGTACATCATCCTGCGCCGGATGAGCTACATCGGGCACGGCCTGTCGCACTCCGTCTTCGGTGGCGCGGTGGTCGGGTACGTTGCGTCGATCAACTTCTATCTGGCGGCCGGGTTGTGGGGCTTCCTGTCCGCGCTCGCGATCAACGCGACCGCCAGGCGTCGCCGCATCGGGGCGGATGCGGCGATCGGGATCATCACGACCGCGAGCTTCGCGATCGGCGTTGCCCTGATCAGCAAGACCCGGAGCTTCACCCGGAACTTCGAGGCCGCCCTGTTCGGCAACATCCTGGGGGTGACGCCGACCGATCTCATCATCGTCGCCGTCGTGACCATCGCCGTCGCGGCCTTCATCCTCCTGTTCTACAAGCCGCTTCTGTTCATGACGTTCGACGTCGAGGTGGCGCCGATCTACGGGGTCAACATCGGGGTCGTGGATTCCCTCTTCGCGCTGGCGATGGCCGCCACGATCGTGGCATCGATCAATGTCGTCGGGGTGACCCTCATCGCCGCGACCCTCGTGATCCCATCGACCACCGCGCGCCTGCTGACCGACTCATTCGGCCGGATGATCGTGATCTCGACGATCATCGGGGCCGTGGCAGGGGTCCTCGGGATGTACGTCAGCTATTGGCTCGACATCTCGTCGGGCGCGACGATCGTGCTGCTCGAAGCTGCAGGGTTCCTGGTGGTATTCGTGGCGACGACCGTCACCCGACGCCGACGAAGCTGGACCGAGCAGCCGGTCAGCACATTGGTTCACGATCGCACGGGCGATGACCTGGGTTAGGGCACTCAGACGTGACGACCGCGTCGGAGCGACCAGCCCGTCACATCGCCGACGGCAAGCGACGGAGGACCCGGCTGCCGGATCGTGATCGGACCCGCCGGCGTCCGGAGGTCGATATCGGTGTGGCTACCGCGGAAGCGAATCGCGCTGACGCTCCCGCGCAACGGGCCCCCGATTGCCGCCCAGTCCGGCCGGACTAGGAGCCGGACGGGACCGGCGACCGTCTCGCAGGGATTGCCGCCTCCATCGACGCGTGCCCGGATCGGGACACCGGCGACATCGAGCTCGACGAGGTCGCCGGCAGCGGTCACGATCCGCGCTTCGATCTCGCTCGCCGGACCGGTCAGCCGAGCTGCCCATGCGTCGACCGGAGCCTCGTAGACGTCGGTCGGCGTGCCCGCCTGGACGACCGCGCCGTCGCGCAGGAGCAGGACCCGGTCGGCGATCGCGAGCGCCTCGGCCGTGTCATGCGTCGCGTAGATGCCGGCGGCGCCCGCCTCGCGGCGGGTGACGGCGATCTCGCCGAGGAGTCGATCGCGAAG
>JACDAH010000346.1 GCA_013695505.1 Chloroflexota bacterium
CGCGCGGATCGGTGGCATTCACGGACGAGCTCACGTTCCTCGGCCAGGTTGACGAGCCGGAAATAGAGGCTGAAGGCGCGGACGATCACCTCGGCCCGATCGGGGTCGAGGGCCGCGAGCTCTCCGACCAGTCCGGCCCGGAGCGACGGATCGTCTCCTCGCCGGAGCCGGATCGTCGTCCGCCGGACCCGCTCGACGAGATCGAGGAGATCCCGGCCCGCCTGCTCGGCGATCACCTGGCCGAGGAGCGAGCCGAGGAGCCGGATCTCCAGCCCGAGCGGGTCGCGGGAGCGCCCGGTCCCGATGGTTGCCGGCTCGGCGCGGACCGCCTCGTTCGGGGCGGTCATCGTCGCCCGGCCCGGCGCGAGACGGTTGCGAAGCCACCGTTCCGCAGCCCGTCCGGCTCGCCCCCGCAACCTTCGGCGGTTCGGTCGGCCCGTAGGCTTGTATGGTGATGGCCATGGCGGCGCCCGAGATCGACCAGCGGAGCGGACCGGATCAGCTCGACCAGCTCCGGTTCCTGCATCAGGTCGCCCGACTCGCGACGACGGCCCGGACCTGGGATGAGCTCCTCGACACGGTGGTCGACGGGACCCGCGATGCACTCCACGCCGACGTCACCTCGCTCTATCTGCTCGATCGCGATGGAGCCTACCTGACCCTCGCTGCGACCAACGGCCTCGACCGCTACCAGATCGGCCGGGCGCGGGTGCCGTTCGGGGAGGGCGTCACGGGCCGCGTCGCCGCGGGTCGAGAGCCACTCGTCATCGACGATGTCCGCTCCGATCGGCGCTTCCTGTGGGTCCGAGGCATCGACCAGCGCCGGTTCATCGCCTCCATGCTGAGCGTGCCGTTGCGCTGGAACGACCAGATCGTCGGCGTCCTGAACGTCCAGACGGAGCGCAAGCGGCGGTTCAACGCCGCCGATGTCGACCAGCTCCAGGCGATCGCCGACCTCCTCGCCGGGATCGTCGAGAAGGGCCGCCAGCAGAGCGAGGCCGAGGAGCGACTCGAGCAGCTCCGCCAGATCGACGAGGCCCGTTCCGAGCTGATCGCCCTCGTCACCCATGAGCTCCGGACGCCGCTTGCGGTCGTCCGCGCCTACACCGAACTCCTCGGCGACGATCCGCCGCTCGAGGGCCGAGAATCGCGCGATCCCGACCGGCGCGCCCAGCGCCAGGCCTGGCACGACGCGGCGATGGACCAGGTGGAGCGGCTGGACCGGCTTGTCGACTCCATCCTCGCCTCCGTCCGGATCGTCCCCGCCGAGGCGGCCGAGGTCACCCCGACCGACGTCGAGGCAACCGTCGCCGAGGTCGTCGAATCGATCCGGCCGATCGTCCGCCAGCACCATCTCGATGTCCGCCCGGGACTCGGCCACCACGCCCTCGCCGACGCCCCCCGCCTCCGCCAGATCCTCGAGCACCTCATCGAGAACGCGGTGAAGTACGCCCCGCCCGAAACGACGATCACGATCGACCACGCTCTCGTCGAGGGCTTCGTCCGGATCGGCGTCACCGACCAGGGCCCGGGCGTTCCCGAGGAGTGGCGCGAGCGCATCTTCGAGCCGTATGCCCGGCGCGAGACGCACACGGCACGCGGCTCGGGGATCGGGCTGTATGCCGCCAAGCGCCTCGGCGAATCGATGGGGGCTCGCCTCTGGGTGGAGCCGGCCCAGCCGACCGGCGCCCGCTTCGTCGTCGCCCTGCCGGCCGCGGCCGCCGTGTAGCGTGAGGTCCCGATGATCGGTTCTCGCCCGCTCCGCATCCTCGTCGTCGACGACGACCCGGCGATGGTCGGCGCGATCACCGCGCTCGTCGGGACCGAGGGCCACCAGGTGATCACCGCGTATGACGGGCTGACCGCGGTCAAGCGATTCCGCGAGGAGTCGCCCGACCTCGTCCTCCTCGATCTCGCCATGCCCGGGCCCGATGGGTTCACCGTGGCCGGCCAGATCCGGGCGGCAGGCTCGGCCCCGATTCTCGTGGTGTCGGGCGAGAGCGCCGAGGAGGCGAAGGTCCGCGCGCTCGGCATCGGCGCCGACGACTATCTCGTCAAGCCATTCGGCAAGGCCGAGCTCCTGGCCCGGATCGCCGCCGTCATGCGGCGCGTCGACCGCTCGACGGCCGGAGCGGCGACCGGCCCGGTCAGTGCCGGCTCGCTGACCCTGGAGCCGGCCCGCCACGAGGCACGGGTCGGCGACACCGCGCTGACCCTCACGCCGACCGAGTTCCGGCTGCTCGAGGCGCTCGTTCGGGCCGCCGGCGACATCGTTCCGCATCACCTGCTGGCGCGATCGGGCTGGCCCGCCGAGACCGACCCGGACCTGCTCTGGCTGAAGCCGCACCTCGCCCGCCTGCGGGCCAAGGTCGAGGGAGCGGGCGGACCGCAGATCCTCGCAGTTCGCGGCGTCGGCTATCGTATCGAGGCCGGTGAGTAGGGGCGGAGGCGCCTCGACGCAGGATCCGGCTCCGGTACCCAAACCGAGTTCAGCACGCTCCCGGAGCTTCAGGCGAGGGCAAGCGCCTCCGCGCGATACCCAGCCACGTCATGCGCCGAATCCACGCATGCGACCCGGCAACCGCGCGCATCGTGTCCGCCGAGCGGATTGAAGTGGAACCAGGCGATGTCGTTGTCGGCCATGCCGGCGCGGAGACGACAGCCACAGGCCGCGCAGGTGACCGGGGCGCCCTTGCCGTCGCGGACGGCGACAGGTCGCGCGGTCTCGGAGTCGAACTGGTGGATCATCAGCGACCTTCGCTTTCCGGGTCTGAGGACGAGAAGACGGCGTCGCGACGCCGTCAACCGATGCTCGCCGGTCCGGACACCCAGGAACGTCGCCGAGACCGTTGCTTCTCGGTTGCGCTCCGGTTGCGGACCAGCCTGAGCCCCTTTTGCGGCGTGCGGCTGGCTCAGGCACCTCCGGCGTGGGCTGGCTCAGGCAACCGGGCGGGAACGCGTGCGCTCCCACCGACGACTCCGGCGGCAGCCGGTGTGAGCGCCGCGGGCAGCGGCTCGATCAACCAGATGTCGGCCGTGGCGGAGGCGAGGTCCGCGAGGAGGGAGCCGGCCCGACTCGATCCGGCGGATCGATGCGCCTCCAGGAGCGCGATCAGCTCCTCGACGAGCTCGGCACCATCGTCGCGCTCGACCGCCAGTGTGGCGAGGCGAATCCCGCGGACGCTCCGGGTGTCGAGAGCCGCGAGATGGCGGCCGTCGGGGTCGTAGAGGAAGGCCCGGCCGCCCGTCATCCCGGCCCCGAAGTTCGCGCCGACGGGTCCCAGGACGACCACCGAGCCGCCGGTCATGTATTCGCAGCCATGCGGGCCGAGCCCCTCGACGACGGCGCTCGCTCCGGAGTTGCGGACGGCGAACCGCATCCCCGCCCGGCCGACGATGTGGAGCCGGCCGCCGGTCGCGCCGTAGAGACAGGTATTGCCGGCGATCGCCTGGCGATGGGGCTCCGCCGCGAGGCTCGGCTCCGGCGCGACGACGACAACGCCCCCCGACAGGCCCTTCGCAACGTAGTCGTTTGCCTGGCCGACGAGCCGGAGCTCGACGCCGCTGCCCGCGAAGGCGCCGAACGACTGGCCGGCGGCTCCGCGGAGCCCGAGCCGGATCGGTCCGCGAAGCTCACCACGCTCGATCGAGCCGGTCAGCCC
>JACDAH010000348.1 GCA_013695505.1 Chloroflexota bacterium
GCGTGATGCCGCCTCGCCGGTCGCGGACCACGCCGTTCGCCCTCGCCGCCCTGTTCGCGGGCGGGCTCGCTGCCGGGCTTGTGGCCGGTTGTCTTCCGTCCGGCACGCGCAGCGGAGAGTCCGTCGGCGGTGACCCGGCGGGATCGACGGGTCTCGCTCCGAGCGCATCGCCGATTCCTTCGGGACCGACCCCGCGGCCCTCGTTCGTGGCCCCGACGCCGACGCCTGCTCCGACCTTCCGGGTCTACGTCGTCGCCCGCGGCGACAATCTCAACACGATTGCCCACAAGTTCGGGACGACGGCGCGGAGCATCGCGTTCTGGAACCGCGAGACCTATCCGTCGCTCGATCCGGAGGGGGCGCACTACCGGCCGGACCTCCTCCAGGTCGGCTGGACCCTGTTCCTCGTCCCGGACCTCGTCGTCAACGAGGACGACCTGCCCGAGCCGGCCTCGGAGCCGAGCGAGTCCGCCGTTCCGGGCTAGCCGGTCAGAGCCGGCCGGCGTCGATCACGCGTTGGAGGAACTGCCGGGTCCGCTCCTCGCGCGGCGCGCTGAACATCTCGGCCGGCGGCGCGATCTCGAGGATCCGGCCGGCGTCGAGGAAGCACACCCGGTTCGCGATCTCCCGGGCGAAGCCCATCTCGTGCGTTGCGATCAGCATCGTCATCCCGTTGCCGGCCAGCTCGCGGATCAGGTTGAGCACCTCCGCGACCAGCTCCGGGTCGAGGGCACTCGTGATCTCGTCGAGGAGCAGGAGGTCCGGCTGCATCGCCAGCGCGCGGACGATGGCCACCCGCTGCTGCTGGCCACCCGACAGCCGGTCCGGGTAGTCGTTGCGCTTGTCGGCAAGACCGATCCGGTCGAGGAGCTCGGTGGCGCGCGCCTCGGCTTCCGCTCGGCCCAGGCCGAGGACCTTGCGCGGCGCGAGGCTGACGTTGGCCAGGACCGACATGTGGGGGAACAGATTGAACGCCTGGAAGACGATCCCGATCCGGCGCCGGATTCGGTCGACATCGACGCCCGTCGCCGTGATCTCGTCGCCCTCGACCACGATCCGCCCGGCGTCAATCGGCTCGAGCAGATTGATGCAGCGCAGGAGCGTCGACTTGCCGCTCCCCGACGAACCGATCAGGCAGACGACCTCGTGCTCGGCGAGGTCCAGGTCGATTCCGCGGAGGACCTCGAGGTCGCCGAAGGACTTGTGGAGGCCCTCGATCCCGAGTGCCGCGCGGGGCACGGACGCGGTCACCGGTTGCTCGCATGGCGGGCCCGGTCGCGGGCGACCAGCCAGTCAGTCAGCCGCGCCAGCGGGATCGTGATGACGACGAACACGAGGGCGACATCGAGGTACGGCGTGAAGTTGAACGCCGCCTGCTTCAGGATCTGCGACTCGCGGAAGATCTCCACGACGCCGAGCGTCGAGACGAGGACCGTATCCTTCTGGAGGCCGATGAAGTCATTGAGCAGCGGCGGGATGACCCGTCGGACGGCCTGCGGGACGATGACGTAGCGGAGGGCCTGGAGCCGGTTGAGCCCGAGCGACCGAGCGGCGGCCTCCTGGCTCCAGTGGACCGACTCGATCCCGGCCCGGTACACCTCCGAGACATAGGCGGCATAGACGAGCGTCAGCGCCACGAGACCCCACAGGAACGGATCGCCGGGAACGCCCTCGATCCCGAGGCCGGGAATGCCGAACCCGAGCAGCGCCACGATCAACAGCCCGGGCACGGCCCGGAAGAAGTCCACGTACACGGTCGCGATCAGCCGGAGCGGGAAGAACACCGGTCCGGGCAGGCCGCGCAGAATCGCCAGCACCAGCCCCAGGATCAGGGTCAGGACCTCGGCGATGAGGAACATCGCGACGTTCGTTCCGAACGCCTCGACGATCTTGGGCAGGGATCGGCTGAAGATCGCACCGTTGAAGAACTTGTCCTGGACATCGGCCCAGTTCGGCGAGCTCGTGACCGCGATCGCGAGCAACCCGAACACGACAGCGGTGCTGACCAGCGCGATCAGGGTCGACCGGACCGCCTCGCCGGGCGGCAACCGGCGCCGGATGCGGCGAGGCCCGCCGATTCCGAGATCGATCAGATGGCCGGGGTCGAGCGGGCCTCCCGTCATCGTGATGTGCCTGGGGCCGCCGCGCGGCCGGCGGCTACGGCTGGAGGACCGGAGCGCTGGCCTTGTCGGACAGCCACTCCTTCGTGATCGTGTCGAGGGTGCCGTCGCCCTTCAGCGCCGCGATCGCGGTGTTGACACACGCCGTCAGCGGGCTGCCCTTGGCGAGGACGACGCTGAAGTGCTCCGCGTCACCGGTGGTCGGAGCCGGGAACTGACCGACGATCACCGAGTTCTCGACCTGGGCGGCCGTCACGTAGAAGGCGGTCGGGAGGTCGACGACCAGCCCGTCGATCTGCTTGGCCTTGAGGGCGGCGATCGCGTCGTCATTCGAGCTGTACACCAGCGCCTTCGCGGCCGGCGCGATCTCGTTGTTGATCGTGTCCAGGCTGGTGGTGCCGACCTGGGCGCCGAACTTGAAGCCCGCCATCCCGGCGATCGAGGTGACCGACGCGAGACCGTTGGCCTTGAGCGCGACGATCGACTGGTTGAGCGTGTAATAGCCGTCCGACAGGTCGACCGCCTGCGCCCGCTCGGCGGTGTAGGAGACCTGATTGATGTCGATGTCGAACGGCTTCGTGCCCGGGGCGAACGAGTTGTCGAACGGCACGACAACCCACGAGACGTCTTCCTTGGCAAACCCGAGCTTCTCGGCAAGGGCGTAGGCGAAGGCGCCTTCGAAGCCCTTGCCATCAGTTGGATCGCCGAGCTCCCAGGGCGTCGCGGCGCCCGCTTCGGGGATGTCGAAGTAGGGCGGGTACGCGGGGTTGTCCGTCCCGATCTTGAGCTTGCCGGCAGCGGGCAGATTGAGGCTGTCCTTCGCGCAGGAGTCCGGGGAGGCGCTCGGTTCAACGCTGGCCGCCGCGCTCGGCGCGGTCGATGGCGCGAGTGACGGACCGGCAAGACTCTGCGATGCGGTGGCACCGCCCGTGCAGGCGCCGACGGCGAGGCTGGCAAGAAGCAGAAGGGTGATCGGGAGCGCGCGACGCATCAATGGAACCTCGTCAACGGGAGCAAACGCCCGCGGAGTGTAAACGATGTCCGAGCGGGCCGGTCGGGATTGGCGTGGGTGGCTTCGGCCGAGTCTCGTCGAGTGCGATCAAGGGTTCAGGGGCGGCGGATCGTGACCGCGAGGTCCTCGACGAGCCCATGCTTGGCGGCGGCGTCGGCCTGGCTGGCAGCGATGCACAGCCGCCCATAGGAGTCCTCGTAGAGCAGCGTCTCGCTCACGGCGACCTCGCCGAACGTCGCCTGCCAGGTGGTCCGGATCGTGTGACCCGGGCCGTCGCGATCGAGATCGATCGAGAGCGGCTCGCCGGCTCGCACCGGACCGAGCGCCGCCTCGAGATCCGCCCGCAGGCCGGCCAGCTTCACGTTGCCGAAGGTATCGACGTAGACCACGCTCGAGGCGAGCTCGCTCGCCCGGATCGCGGGCTCTCGGATCGGCGACGCGACGAGCGTCGCGGGGTCCAGCGCGGGCCCAAGCCGGGCGACGTCCAGGCCGCGCGCGAGATGAGCGGCGGCCGGGGCGAAGATGTCGCGGCCGTGGAAGCTCGTGCTGACGACCGGCAGCCGGAACTCGGGCGCCTCGAGGACGTGGACTGTGGTTACCCCGCCAAGACGCGCGGCCGCGGCGGGCAGCAGTCCGTTGTCCGGCCCGATCAGGACGTCGCCGCGACCGGTCGCGATGGCCACCGGAAGCCGCGCCGTGCCGACGCCCGGATCGACGACCGCGACATGGAACCCGACCGGCAGATACGGCAGCGCGCACCACAGGAGCAGCGCCCCGTCGCGGATCGCGAACTTGTGGACCTCGTGGCTGATGTCGACGATGCGCGCGTCCGGCGCGATTCCGAGGACCACGCCGCGCATGATCGCGGCGCTGGGATCGCGCGCCCCGAAGTCGGACAGAAGGGAGACGAGAGGCCCGGTCACGGGGGCGATCGTACGGCAGAAGCCCCGATGGCTGACAGAAACCCCGAAGCGGCGCCTGGAGGAGGTAAGGCGCCGCTTCGGGATGAATGCCACGACGACGGGAGGAGGCACGTCGCCGTGACGGTGGATTCAGTTGTGGGGCCGGCGGGCCCGTGGGTCAATGGACCCGGTCGTTGGTCTCCGCGAAGCGGCCGGATCGGTTCATCCGGCGGAGGAAGAGGAGCTGGTTGATCTGGCGAAGGGTCCAGTGCGAGCCACCGACGTTGATGCCGGCCATCCATGCGGTCAGGTTTGCGGCCTCGTCAGGCGCCAGGCCCCGCATCATGAGACTGCGGTAGGTCGCCCGCGTCTTGAGCTCCGTGGTCGGCTCCGGGCTGGAGGGCTGTGTCGGGGTGGCGGTGGCCGACCCAGACACGGCCGCGGAGGCCGCCACGAGACCCGGCCAGGGGGAGTCGGCGGGAGATGATTGATCCCGACCCTGAGTGCCGCGACGCGCTCGACCTGCCATGGTGCACCGTTCCGTCCTGTCCTTCTGATCCGACCTACGTGGATCCCGCTGGTGGTACGTCCCCGGCGCCGCTCCGGACCATCGAGTCCGATCCTGGGTTGGCTCCGGTGTGGTTAGTGGGATGTTCGGCGGGGGGCCGACCCGGCACGATGACCCGACTGTCCCATGGGGCCCGGTACTTGCGGCGACGATATGCGGAGATCGACGTATGGCCGCCGGGTAGACTGCCCGCCGTGCGGGTCCGGACCTTCGAGCTGCGTCTCATCGCGTTCGTCCTTGCCGCCTGCTGGGCCGTGGCGGCAGGGCTGGTCCTGTTCGCCTACCGGCCGGGCGGCCCGATCGACGTCGCGGTCGGCGTCGCGGCCCTCCTGCCGGCGATCGTGGCGCTCCTCGGCGGGATCTGGCCGCCGGTCGCACGGGGCGATCGGGCGTTCGCGGCGATGGTCTGGCTGGCGGCGGGCTGCCTGCTCGTCCTGGTCCCGTCGATCGCGGACGTGACCGGCCAGCTCGGCGGACGCGGCGTCCAGACCCTCCTGCCGTCGGTCGAGGCGGCATACCCGTGGATCCTCGGCCTCGTCGGGACGTGCCTGTTCACGGGGTTCGGGATCGCCCGCCGGCGTCTCGGCGATAGGGCGATGCGGCGCCGGCGTGTCCTTCACGGGGTCGTCTTCGCATCGCTCCTGACGATCGGCAGCGGGCTGATCTTTGGCGCTGTGGCAATGGGCAACGAGCTGGCTCTTCGCGGCCGGACCGCCAGTTCCTCCCGGTTCGGACCGACCGACCTCGATCGCGAACTGCCCTTCTGCGACGGCCCGATGGGGATCGGTCCGTCGGCCCGGCTCGGCGTCCACCTGGAGGGCACCGTCGATGGGGCATCGATGGGCTCGGTCGAGCTGGCGGGCGAACGGGCGCGCGGCGACGTTCGCTGGTTGGCCTACGTGGCGACCACGCGCGATCTCGGCCTTCACGGGGCCGCCGAGATCGGCACCGACGCCTGGCTTCGCGAGCCGTTCACGGGCTGGCGACGATCGACCCCGGACGAGGTCGGCCGGATCGAGATCGACCTCACGGCGTTCCGCGCTGCGCTGTCGACCGAGGCGCGGGCCGCGGCCGAATCGCGCGGGGTGGGATTGATCGAGGGCGCCCGGGCCCGCCAGTGCCGGATCGCGGTCGACGGTCCCACGTTCCGGGCAGCGTTCCCGCAGATCGTCTGGCTCGTCGGCCCGGCGGACCTGGGTCATTGGCGTGGCCAGCTCGACTACTGGGTGTTCCTCGATGGCCAGATCGGGCGGATCGCCGGCAGCGTGAACGGCGACGCGGCCGATATCCAGCTCGGTGCGCTCCAGGCCACGATCCGGGTCGACCTCAGCGCGACCGATCGCGGCACCGACGTCCGGATCACCTCCCCGGGCCCGTAGGCGATGATGGCGGCGATGGACGAGGAACGCGGCTCCACGAAGCGAGACCGGCTGGCCCGGATGACCCGGATCCTGGCCCTCCTCAACGCCCACCCCGACGGGATGAAGCCGGCCGAGATCGCTCGCCGCGTCGACTCGTCGGTCCGGACGGTCTACCGCGACCTGCGCTCGATCGAGGGCGAGCTGACCATGCCGCTCTGGTCGGAGGGCGGCCGCTGGGGGGTCGACGCCGAGGCGTTTCTGCCACCCCTGAAGCTGACCCGTGGCGAGGCCATGGCCGTCGTCCTGTCCGCGCGGCTGATGGTCCGCTACGCCGACAAATACGACCCTGACCTCGCCTCGGCGTTCGAGAAGCTGGCCGCGGTCCTGCCCGCTGCCCTGCGCGAGCACGTCGACCGGACACTCGATGACCTGTCCCGGCGACCGACCGACGAGACGTTCAACCGCCACCTCCGACTGCTGACCCAGGCGTGGGCCGAGCGGCGCATCGTCGTCCTCGACTACACCCCGGCGCCGTACGCCCCGGAGGCCGCGCCGCGGAGCGCCCGGGTCCGGCCATACCTGATCGAGCCATCGCTCCAGACCCACGCCCTGTACCTGATCGGCTGGGACGAGACGAAGGACGCGATGCGGACGTTCAAGATCGAGCGGATCCGCGACGTTGCCCTGACCCCGGAGAGCTTTGCGGCGCCCGACGCCGAGATCGACGGGATGTTCGAGCGAGCGTGGGACATCATCGCGGACCAGGAGCCGGTGGACGTCGTCCTGCGCTTCGCAGCCCGCGTGGCAACCCGCGTTCGCGAAGCGCGCTGGCATCCGACCGAGGCCGTGGCGGAGGAACCGGATGGCTCCCTGACGTGGCGGGCGACGGTCGCCGGCCCGATCGAGATCCGGCTCTGGATCCTCTCGTGGGGCGACGATGTCGAGATCCTCGAGCCGACGGCGCTGCGCGACGACGTCGCGGCCACCCATCGCCGGGCAGCGGCCGCGTACGGGCCGCCACTCGGGCGGCCGACCGGGAGCGGCGCCTGATGCCCCGCCACCCGTTCACCGCGGTCAATCTGATCAGCGATCCGATCCACGGCTACGTCGAGCTGACCAAGCGCCTGACCGCCGAGGAATCGGGCGCCGCTGGGCTGCCCGAAGAGGACGCGGCCGAGGAGGACCTCCTCGATTCAACCTGGCTTCAGCGTCTCCGCCGGATCAGCCAGCTCCAGAGCGCTCGCTGGGTCTTCCCGACGGCCGAGCACTCGCGGTTCACCCACGGCCTCGGGGTCATGCACGAGGCCGGGCTGTGGGCACGCCAGCTCTACCCGTCGATCCGGGCCGAGCTAACGTCGCGCGGCGAGCCCGCCCCGAGCGAGGGCCTCGTCGTCGAGACGTTCCGGGTCGCCGGCCTCCTCCACGACGTCGGTCACGGGCCGTTCGCCCACTTCTTCGACGATCGCGTCCTTGTCGACTTCCCCGCCCCAGCGGACCCGCGCCGGCCGGCCGGCAAGCGCCTGACCCACGAAGACCTCTCGCAGCTGATCATCGAGCGCGAGCTTGGCGCAACCATCCGCGGGCTGCGTCGGGCGCCGGGAGCCGTGCCGGATCGCGACGCATTCGCGACCGACGAGGTCGTCGACCCGAGCTGGGTCGCGTTCCTGGTCTCGAAGCCCGCCCTCCTCGACCCGACGATGCCGACCTGGGTGCGCTGGCTCCAGCCCCTCCTGTCGGGCGTGTTCACCGTCGACAACCTCGATTACGTCCGGCGCGACGCGTGGATGACCGGGGTGGCCGTCGACATCGACGTCGAGCGGATGCGACGCTACGCCTTCATCGGCGAGCGCGGGCTGACCCTGTACGAGCCCGGCCTCGGCGCGCTCGAGATGTTCCTGACCTCGCGGCTGTTTCTGTACCAGCAGGTCTACTTCCACCGGACCGTCCGGGCAATCGACCTCGACCTCGCCGAGGTGTTCGGGCCGTCGATCCGGGCGATCTTCGGGGACCGCTCGCCGGCCGACGCCCTCTCCGCGTACGCCGATCTCGACGAGTACGGGCTCCTTCACCAGGCTGCCCGCTGGACCCGTGGCGAGGAGCTCTCGGCGGCGCCGACGCCCGGCGACGGGACGGTCACGGCCGCCGTGGCGGAGGCGTGGCGGTCGATCCTCCTCCGCCGGCCGAGCTGGCGATCCGAGGCGGAGCTCCGGGTCGAGTACGAAGCCGGCGCCCGGCCCGATGCCGAGATCGCCGCGCTTGGCAGCGCTGAGCCGGGCCGGGTGGCGATCGATCTCGCGGTGGTCGACGCCCGCCCGGCGGATGCGACCGCGACGGACTCGTTGCTTGCGGTCGAGGGCCGTGATGGGTCATCGCTGTCGCTGGCTCGCTCGCTCGGAAGACTGCCGGCCTACGCGTTGATTGCGCGCCGCTACCGGCGCCTCGAGCGCTGATCGTCCTGGGTCGGGCCGCCGGGCGGCCAGACTGGCCATCCCACGCTCGGCCGCCGGGCGGCATCCCCGCTATCGGGCCAGATTTGCGTGGGTGGAACGTTGGGTCCGAAAATCCGTCGCTCCAGCGACCCGCGGCGACTCGTTCATGCTCAGCGCAGCCCCCGATCTCACGTCAGGGAGCGATTCGATCGCCGGAACTGCCCCTGACGCTCCATGGGTGCACGTCTGGCCCGATGCGCAGAGGCTCGGCAGCCCTGAGCTGATCGGCGGGCGGCGGTCATTCGGCGAGCGGCGGCGGTCAGTGAGCGGTGGCGGCCTTGATCGCCCTCGCGATGTTCCGCGTCCGGAGCGCGACGTCGCCACCGGGCAGGACGTCGAGCGGGTCGATCCGGGCGATCTCGAACTTCGGAACCTTCAGGCGCCGCAGGATGTCCTTCCGGACCCCCATCGTCTTCGTCTCGAGCGGGCTGAACAAGCCGTAATGAACGTGGCAGCCGGAGGCGTGTCCGGTCGCCCCTTCGTGGCCGATCAGCTGGCCGGCCCTGACGCGCTGCCCCACCCGGACCTTGACGTCGCGGAAGTGGGCGTAGATCGAGCGATAGCCGTTGCCGTCATCGATCACGACGACGTTGGGCAGGTCGTTCCACATGTGGCGGACATCGAGGATGTGGAAGTACGGCTTCAGGTCGCCGAGCCAACCGATCTGCTCATCGAAGTGACGGCCGGCCGCCAGGACGACGCCGGAGTGGGCCGCACCGACGCCGGCGCCGCAGAACGACGCCATGTCGATCCCGTCGTGGAACAGCTTGCCGTCCTTGATCCGGGAGCCGCCGGGGATCGCCTTGAACGGGAGCGTGATGCGGCCGACCCGGATGGGCCACTGGTACCCTGTCAGCGACGACACCGGCGGGGCCAAGCGGTCGGCGTAGGCGCGTGGGCCGTCGGCGTCGGTCGGGCGCGGCGGAACCGAACCCGGGTCGACCCTGCGGGCGGGGGCCGACGTTTCGAGCGCCGCGGCGGTCACGGTCGGTTGATGGCTGGCGGACACGGCGCCCGCGACGCCGCCGGCGAGCGGCTTCAGCGGTTCGGCGA
>JACDAH010000352.1 GCA_013695505.1 Chloroflexota bacterium
CATGTGTTCCAGGCCCAGGGCGGTTTCACGATCGTGCTGGTGGTCTCGAATGCCGGCGGACAGTCGACGCGCTCGAAGACGATCACGGTGACGCCGTGATCCAACGGCGCGGTCGGCAGCGTGGACAGGGCCTGGTCGAGTTCGCGCTCGGGATCACGATCTTCCTGACGATGTTCATCGGGCTGGTCGATCTCGCCCGGGCCGCCTTCCTCTACAACGGCATGTCGGACGCCGCCCGCGAGCTGGCCCGGGTCACGAGCGTTCATCCGGGCGATCCGACGCTCGGCGGGAGCGCGGAGACGACGGCCAGGGTGACCGCCGAGCGCCGTCTCCTGCCCGGCCTGACCGTCCTCTCGTACGACTGCATCGACCTGGCCGGGGCCACGGTGACGGGCAAGTGCACTCCGGGCAACTGGGTCCGGGTCTCGATCCGGACGTCGTTCGAACCGGTGCTGCCGCTCCTCGCCGCCTTCGGGACGATCAGCTTCACCACCGCCAGCAGCGCCAAGATCCAGTGATCACGAGGAGAACCGTGACGACGACCGGTCCGGCCCGCCGCCGACAGAGCGGCCAGATCCTCATCGTGTTCGCCCTGTCGCTGATGATCATCATCGGGATGGTCGGCCTCGCGATGGACGGCGGGGCGACCTTCGCCCAGCGCCGCGACCAGCAGACCGCCGCCGATCTCGCGGCCCTCGCGAGTGCGAACGACTATCTGCTGAGCAACGACGCGCCGCAGGCCATCGACCGGGCGAAGACCGTCACCGCGGCCAACAACTTCACCCACGGATCGGGATCGACCGTAGACGTCTCGATCAGCACGGCCAACGGGGTCGAGGTCAACGTCACGATCGCGTCGAATCACAGGAACTCGTTCCTCGGCGCGCTCGGGATGGCGACGTGGCCGGTGTCGACCACAGCGACCGCGCTGGCCGGTTTCCCGGACAACGCGTCCGGCGCGGGCCCATTCATCTTCTCGATCGGCGCGTTCGACAATGACGGGACGCCCAATTACCAGACGCCCACCACGTTCGGCGAGGGTAACAGCTCGGTCCCGACCAGCCCCCTTGACTTCTCGTGGACGAACTACGGCACCGGCAACGTCAACACGACCGACGTCGACAACATCATCAAGGGCTCGCTGGTGATCGACAAGACGGTCGCCTATGGCGAGTACATCGGCCAGGCGAACTCCGGCAACCACAGCTTCCTGTTCGACGACCTGAACACCTACAGCACCAACCAGGACTTCCCGGTGGCGATCGTCGACGGCAACGGCAACTTCATGGGCTGGGCGACGTTCCATGTCGTCAGTGCGTCCGGTGGATCGGCCAAGACGATCACCGGCTACTTCCTCGCGTCGTTCACGAGCAGCCGGCTGACAGTCTCGTCGTGCCAGGCCGGAGCGTGCCCGCGCTATCTCGGGTCCTACGTCCTCAAGCTCATCGACTGAGCGTCGTCCCAGGCAGCGGCGACACGCGAGCGAGCATCGCCGAGCGGCCCGCTCGTATCGATCACCCGTGTCGCCACCGGACGGGCCCGCTCGACGAGCCCGGCCTGGGCAGCGATCCTCCGGTCCGCGTCGGCGCCGGACAGGCCGCGTTCGATAACGCGACCGCGCTGGACCAGCGATGCACAAGTCACGAGCCAGACCTCGTCGCACAGCGCGGCGAGCCCGCCCTCGACGAGCTTGATCGCCTCGACGACGACCGCCGGGGCGCCCGCGCCCTCGGCCTCACGGAGAGCGGCCAGGATCCGGACCCGGACGACCGGATGGAGGATCGCCTCGAGCCGGGCGAGGGCCTCCGGGTCGGCGAAGACGATCCGAGCGAGCGCTGCCCGGTCGAGCGTCCCGTCGTCGACCCGGACGCCCTCGCCGAAGACCGCAAGGACCGCGTCGTGGGCGGGCTGGCCCGGCGCCGAGAGCTCACGCGCGATCACGTCGGCGTCGAGGACGACCGCGCCGCGCTCGACGAGCCAGCCCGCGACGGTGCTCTTGCCGCAGCCGATCGGACCGGTCAGCCCGATCCGGACCGTGCGCCGCGCCACTGCCTGCCCGCGAGCCGTCGCCTCGGTTGGCCCTGTCGCGTCCGTCACGGCGCTCGTTCCTCGAGCTCGAGCCAGGAATCCTCAGCCGCAGCGAGCGCCTGTTCGACGTCGGCCAGCTCGCTCGCCACCCGGCGCATCTCCACGAAGTTCGCCGCGATCAGCGGCGATCCCATCGACAGCTCCAGCTGGCTCTTGCGCAGCCCGAGGCGGGTCAGCTCGCCGTCGACGAGGGTACGCTGGCGGCGATAGGCGTCCTTCGAGAGCTTTTCGCGGCGCGCGGCCGGTCGGAATGCCGCCGGGCGGGACGCGGGTCCGGTC
>JACDAH010000382.1 GCA_013695505.1 Chloroflexota bacterium
GTCGGCGAGCGCGCCGATGGCCAGCCCGTTCCACGCCGCGAGCGCCTTGTCGTCGCGGGCCGGCTGCGGTCGGGTCGCGCGCCGTTCGAGGAGGAGCGCCCGCGAAGCGGCGAGGCGCGCCTCGTGCTCCGGATCGACGATCCCGTCATCGCCGGCGGCCGGCTGGATCCGCGACAGGATGGTCCGGCCCTCCCAGTTGCCGTCGTCGCGGACCCCGTAGGTGGAGCTGAAAGACGGCGCGTCGTCGCGGAGGATCTCGCGGATCTCCGCGGCGGTCCAGGTGAAGGTCGCACCCTCGACCCCGTCGGTGTCGGCGTCCTGGCTCGCCGCGAATGTCCCGTCCGGGCGACGCAGCTCGCGGAGCATGTACTCGAGCACGCCGACGGCGACGTCTCGGTAGCGCTCGATCCCGAGCACCGCCCAGGCAATGAGGTACGTCCGAGCGAGCTGGGCGTTGTCGTAGAGCATCTGCTCAAAGTGCGGGACCAGCCAGATCGGGTCGGTGGCGTAGCGATGGAACCCGCCTCCGAGCTGGTCGTGGATCCCGCCGTCGGCCATCCGATCGAGCGTGTAGCGGACCATCGCCGCGGGCCGCCGGTCGCCGGCCGCGATCCGGGCGAGGAGGAAGTCGATGGTCATGGGCTGGGGGAACTTCGGCGCACCGCCCCAGCTGCCGTTGAGGCTGTCGAACCGCGTCTGGAGCGAATCGACCGTGGCGGCAAGGAGGCCGGCCGTGGGCGCCGGGCCATCGGTCGGCAGGCGGTTCTGCTCGACGAGGGTGTCGACGAGGCGCTTGCCGGCCGCCACGACCTCCAGCCGCTGCTCGCGCCACGCCCGGGCGGCCCCGGCGAGGACGTCGCGGAACGACGGCAGGCCGTGATGCGGCGTCGGCGGGAAGTAGGTCCCCCCGTAGAAGGGCTGCCCGTCGGGCGTCAGGAAGACGCTCATCGGCCAGCCGCCCTGGCCGGTCATCGCCTGGACGGCACCCATGTAGACCTGATCGAGATCGGGCCGCTCCTCGCGGTCGACCTTGATCGAGACGAAGTCCCGATTCAGGTCGGCGGCCGTGGCCGCATCCTCGAAGCTCTCGCGCTCCATGACGTGGCACCAGTGGCAGGCCGCGTAGCCGATCGAGAGGAAGATCGGGCGGTCGAGTTCGCGCGCGCGGGCGAGCGCCTCCGGGCCCCACGGATACCAGTCGACCGGGTTGTGGGCGTGCTGGAGGAGGTAGGGGCTGGTTTCGCCGGCAAGTCGGTTGGGCATGGCCGAATGGTAGGCGGGCTGTGTGATCAGGCGGGTCGGCGGGCCTCGCCGCGGAGCTGCGCAAGATAGGCCGAGGCACCCGAATAGTCCGGCCACGTCGGCCGTCTCGGTTCGCCATACCGACCTGCCGTCTCCGACAATCGATGTTCCCCACCGGCGTCCAAGGCGAGGCCGCGGGTGCCGGCCGCGGCGAGGAGGGCGCGATCCGACGTATAGAGCGTGGCATCGACCAGTTCTGCAAGCGCGAGATAGGTCGCGTCGTAGGTCATCAGCCCAAAGCGCTCGGCGCGATCCATCGCGAGCAGGAGCAGTGGACGGCCGCCTTCCTCGGTCTCGAGCCCGAGTTCGTCCAGCTCGAACAGGGTTTCCATCAGAAGAGCACCGCTGACCCGATGCCGCCGAATGAGTGCATTCGCAACTTCAAGCCAGAAGTTGGACGGCACAATCAGTCGAGTCCCGGTCGCGACCCATCGCCGCAGCCTGCGTTCGACATCTGCCGCGCCAACTTGCTGCATGACCTTCGTGATCGCGATTGACGCATCGAGAACCACCCGCTCAGTCATCGTCCTGCGACCAATCGGGGTGCGGGAGTCCGTCGATGCGATCCATTCGTCGCTCCCTCTCCTCCTGAATCCACGCCGCGTCGGTCAGGCCGTCATCCGGCGGCGCATGCTCCATCGCGATGCGCTCACTCAGTTCAGTGAGTCTGTCGAGAGCCGCCAGGGATCGGGCGATCTTTGCCTCCTTGTCCTCGTCGAAGCGGCGGGCGTCCTCGGGCGAGACCAGCCAGGCGATCGGCCTGTGGTCGCGCTCGATCAGGATCCGCTCGCCGGCCGAAGCGGCATCGAGGATCTCGCCGAGGCGCTTCCGCATCTCGGTGGGCGTCACGACTCTCATGGTGTGCCATGATGATCAGCCATCATGGTGTCGTCAAGTCGCACAGGCCGTGCGGCCCGCCGGGTGAGTCGCCACATGACTCCCAGTTCGGGCGGGCCCGCGGCAGATACGGCTCCCGTATCGGATCCGGGCTCAGAGGCGACGGTAGGTACTCTCCGATCGACGGGCAACGCGGGTGATCGAGACGACGCGCGCCGCGTCGTCGATGCGGTAGATCACGCGGAGATCGGCGATCCGGATCCGCCATAGGTCCTCATCTCGAAGCCTTCGGGCATCGGTGGGGCGTGGGTCGGCGGCCAGGTCGACGATCCGAGGCCGAACCCGCGCCCCGGCCGACGGCGGCAGGGCACGGAGTTGGCGCTGCGCCCGCGGAAGCAAATCGACACGGTATGGCTGGCTCACGAAGCGCCCGAGCCGTACGTCTCCTTCGTCTCCGCGGCCAGCTTCGCAAAGAACTCGCCGGCCTCGACTGCCCCACCATCGCGCTCGTATTCCTCGAGGGCCAGCTTCGACTCCGCGATGTCCTCGGCGTCCTCTGCGGCCTCGAGCCAACGCTCGAGCGCTTCCTCGACGATGTCCTTGACGGACCGATCGGTTCGGGCGGCCTCGACCTTGATCGCCCGATAGAGCTCGGGGGTGAGCTCGAACGTCGCCTTCATGCGTACAGCATCCCAGCAACCCAGATTGCTGTCAATCTGGACAAGGGCGGCTTTCGGAAGCGGCCCAGATCGCGCGCGGCGCGTTCCTGTAGCGCCATGGATCGCAGCCGGCCGCTACGCTTCCCTCATGCGCTATGGACTCTGCCTGCCGAACTTCACCGACCTCGCCACGGCCGATGCGATCGAAGCCGCTGCTGACGTCGCCGAGCGGCTCGACTGGGAAGCGGTCTGGACGACCGACCACGTCCTCGTCGACCGGAGTCTCCGCGGCGCCGCCTACCGGATCAACTTCGATGCGATCGAGACCCTCGCCTGGGTCGGCGCCCGGCACCCGAATGTGCGGCTCGGGACGAGCGTCCTCGTCGTCCCCCAGCGGAACGCGGTGATCCTGGCGAAGGAGCTGGCGACGCTCGACGCCCTGTCGGCCGGGCGACTGATCGCCGGCGTCGGGGTCGGATGGAGCGAGCATGAGTTCGCGAACCTCGACGCGGCCGACCGATTCCATTCCCGCGGAACCTACCTCGACGAGACGATCGCGCTCTGGCGCCACCTCTGGTCGGGCACGACCGAGCCTTTTGCTGGCACGTTCCACCCGCTCGAGGACTTCGTCTTCGGGCCGTTGCCGGCGCAGCGGTCGTCTGTGCCGATCTGGATCGGCGGCCAGGCTCCGGCGGCGCTCGAGCGCGTTGGTCGGGTCGCGGATGGATACCACTCGTCGGCCACCGGGCCGGAGGCTTACGCCAAGCGTCTGCCGGTCATCCGAGCGGCGGCAGAGTCCGCCGGACGGCCGATGCCGACGCTGTCCGCCCGCGTGCGGGTCGCCTTCGACGAGCCCGTCGATGCGCCCGCGAACGCCGGCTACCAGATGCGCGGCAGCGCCGCCGACATCGCCGCCGAGGTCGAGACGTGGGCCGAGCTCGAGGTCGAGCACCTGGCGCTCTTCTTCGAGGCCGACACGATCGAGTCGTTCGTGGCCGCCGCGGAGCGGTTCGACCGCGAGGTCATCAACCGCTGACGATGTCGCCCGGAGACCTCTCGACGCTGTCTCTGCTCGATCCGGACCAGGGCGTTTGCCCGGACGGCCACCCATGCCACCTGTCCGATCAGCCCGGCTGGCGTCGATGCGCCGGTGGCGAATACGAAGGGCTCGGCCTCGTCTGTTGGGAGATCACCGCCGTAGACATCGATCGCGCTCGAGAGGCTGGAGCCGATCCCGCGCTTCTTGATTGGGCGCGATCGTTTCTGTCCGATCGTCCATAACCTGCTAGACCCGGCACGTATCCTGGGCCGGATGCCCGATTCCCTACCTCCGGGCCTGTACGAGTCGCTCGTCACGCTCGGCCTGCGTGATGCGATCGAGCGCCTCACGAGCGAGGGCTGGACCGCCGACATCGCGGCAGTCGACGACGTCCTCGTTCCTGAATTGCTCGCGGATCACCTGCGAGCTGCTGCTCGCCGGTCCCTAGCTTCGCTAACGGGAGAGGGAACGGATCGACTCGCGGCGCAGATCGACGTCGTCAACCGGATCCTCGAGACCCTCCGCGTGGCAGCGTCGACTGGCGCAGTCACCGACCGCGATTCCCTTCCGCCGGCGGCACCCATCTCAGAGAGCTCCGGCAGCCAACGCCACTTCCCGCCCTCGGCTTGACGAGCGTGCGGCCACATATCTCGCTTCGCGAGAGCGCGCTGCTGGTAAACGGACACCGCGACTACCAAGTCGGCGCCGAGGTGGCCCGCGAGCTCGCGAGCGCGGATCGCGTGGACTTGCTCTGCGCGTTCGTTCGATTCGCTGGAATCAATGTCATACGCCCAGAACTCGAGGCGTTTGTCAGACGTGGAGGGAAGCTCCGCGTGATTGCCAGCGTCTACACCGGCTCGACCGAAAAGAAGGCACTCGACCAGATCGTCCAGATGGGCGGCGAAGTCAAGATTTCGTTCGAGACGGCCCAGACCCGGCTCCACGCAAAGGCGTGGCTATTTGAACGGAACACGGGCTTCCACACCGCGTATATCGGCTCCTCGAACCTCACGCGCTCGGCCCTGGTCGAGGGCCTTGAATGGAACGTCCGGATCAGCACTGTCGACAACGAAAACATCGTCGACCGAGTTCGGGCGACGTTCGAGCAGTACTGGAATGACCCCGCGTTTGTGGCCTACGACCCCGCCGTCAACGGAGAAGCTCTGATCGAGGCGTTGGCCCAGGAACGAGCTCCGGAGGCAATGACGGGCTCGGAGCGGCTCCTCGCCCTGAACTTGGATCTGCAGCCACAACCTCACCAGCTCCAGATGCTCGAAGAGCTCACAGCCGAACGGAGTCGCGGACATCATCGAAACCTCGTCGTCGCGGCGACCGGGACGGGGAAGACTTGGGTCTCAGCGTTCGACTATCGGCGACTTCGCGAGGCTGGGCACGAACGCTTGCTGTTCGTTGCGCACCGGGACGAAATCCTGAGACAGACGCAGCTCGTGTTCCAGCTGGTCCTCAAGGACGCTTCATTCGGGGAACGCTTCGTCGCCGGGGAACGCCCGAAGATCGGCGCCCATGTGTTCGCGTCGATCCAGTCCCTCCAGCGGACGATCGATAAAATCGACCCGGCTGCTTGGGACGTGGTCATCGTCGACGAATTCCATCACGCGGAATCAGCGACCTATCGGAGGCTGCTCGAGAGGCTGAAGCCAGCCTTCCTGATCGGGCTGACTGCAACACCGGAACGAGCGGACGGCGAGTCGGTCATTCATTGGTTCGACAATCGAATCGCCTGCGAGGTCCGCCTTTGGCAGGCACTCGAGCAAGCCCTCCTGTCGCCGTTCCACTATTTCGGGACATTCGATGGAACCGATCTGCGGGGCGTGTCCTTCACGCGTGGCCAATACGCTGTCAGCGAGCTCGAAGCCACCTATCTCTCCAACCGCGAGCGAGCGACGCGAATTCTTCAGTCTGTGGACGAGCACGTTCTCGAACCCGGCCGGATGCGAGCCCTGGGCTTCTGTGTCAGCGTTGCTCACGCCCAATTCATGACCGAGAGATTCAACACAGTGGGGATCGCGGCTGTTGCGCTCCATGCGAACTCGCCGCGGGAGCAGCGGATTGATGCGGTCACCCGCCTCCGGAGGGGCGACCTCCAGGCGATCTTCACGGTCGACCTATTCAACGAGGGCGTTGATATTCCGGAGGTCGACACGATCCTTCTCCTCAGGCCGACGGAAAGTGCGACGGTCTTCCTGCAGCAGCTCGGTCGCGGATTGCGACGAACGGAAGGAAAGGCCGTCCTGACCGTCCTGGACTTCATCGGTCAGGCGCATCGCGAATACCGCTTTGACGTTCGCTACCGGGCGCTCGTCGGCGGGACTCGCCAACAACTCGCGAGAGCCGTCGAGAACGGTTTCCCGATCACGCCTCCCGGATGTGCGATTCGCCTCGACCGGTTGGCACAGGAGTTGGTCCTCAACAACCTGCGAGCCGCCGTATGGTCGAGTCGAAAGGCATTGAGCGAGGACCTCGCCGCGCTCGACCCGACGACAAGGTTGCCCGACTACCTGCGCCAGAGCGGGCACGAAGTCGAAGATGTCTATGCGCGACCGGCAGCAAGCTATTCGTACTCGACGCTGCGCGCTCGTGCATTTCCCAGGTTGGCTGCGGGAATCGGCACCAAATCCTTCGATCGGTCCTTTGGGCGCATGGTCCACGTCGATGACAACGAGCGGTTCGATACCTGGCTTTCGTGGCTCAGGAACGACGAACCCCCGGCCGTCCAGTCGAGCGCGACCCGCGACGGAAGACTGCAGCTGATGTTGTTTGCCGCACTCGGTGGCCGATCAATTCCGCTCGTCCAGCTGCCAGCACTGTTGGCCACGCTGTGGCGAGACCCGGCACGAAAGGACGAGTTCACCGACCTGCTTGAGATCCTCCGCGATCGTGCCCGCGCCGATACCGAACCGCTTGATCGCATGTCACCCGTTCCGCTCCACAGCCACGCGACATACGGCCTGTACGAGATCGTCGCAGCGTCGGGCCTTGTCAGCTCGGCTGGCACGCTTCGCGACACGCGCGAGGGCCTCCTACGGGTCGAGGCCTCGAAGACAGACTTCTTCTTCGTGACCCTCGAGAAGAGCGAGTCGGAATACTCGCCGACAACACGATACGAGGACTATCCGATTTCACCGACCCTGTTCCACTGGGAATCACAGAGCACCACTTCACCGGAGTCCAAAACCGGCCAGCGCTACATCAACCACCGCTCCACCGGCGACCGAATCCTGCTGTTCGTGAGGGCTCGTCGCAACGACTCACGAGGCGAGACGCTCCCGTACACGTGTCTCGGGTACGCACGGTATGTGCGCCACGAGTCGAGTCGCCCAATGCGAGTCGTGTGGCAACTCGAACGTCCCATGCCAGCAGGCTTCTTCCAGGAGGCGAAGGTCGCGGCCGGTTGAGCCGCTACCGGGGTCGAGCGCTCCCGACCGAGCCAGCTGAGCGGCCCTCGGGGTCGATCGCCCCGATGTCGGCGCTGGCGACGACCGTGCGGCGCGCGGCGCGGTTGCGCTCGCCGGCGCGTCGCTGCGTTGCGCGGATCCGGCGCAGCCAGAACCACGCGCCGATACCGACGGCGAGCGTCAACACAGCGCCGACGAACAGCGCGAGCGGCACGTTGAACGCGGACGCGATTGCGCCCATAAGCAGGCCGCCCACTGGGACCGAGCCCGCGAACGTGGTCGTGTAGACGCTCATCACGCGACCGCGGAGATGGTCCGGGACCGCGAGCTGGATTGTCGTGTTGGCGCTGACCGCCATGCCGATCCCGCCGGCGCCCGCGATCGCCATCGCGACAAGCGACAGCGCGAACGAGGTCGACAAGGCGAGAA
>JACDAH010000463.1 GCA_013695505.1 Chloroflexota bacterium
GCCATAGACGAAGCCGAAGCCGGCGGCGCTGACGACGATCCCCAGCCCGTCGATGACCAGCCGACGGCGGGCGGCCCGGAGGTCCTCATCTGAGAGGATCGCGCCGTCGGTGACTCCGCCGGCGGCCCCGGTCGCGCCGGACCTGTTCAGCGGAGGAAGGTCTGCCCGCAGGTCCCGTCGCAGGCGACGAAGAGCGCGTGCTTCTCGGCGGAGTACCCGGCGACGTGAAGCAGCCCTTGGCAGCCCGCAGTCGGGCATTTCCAGACCCACCAGCGATCATTCGCGTCGAGGGGCGTCGCCTCCGCTGCCAGCTTCTCCGACAGGCCCGGCCGTTCGGCGATGAGCGTTGCGATCCGGCTCGAGCGGTCCGCCTCGGACTCGCTCGTGTACGGATAGCTCTGACCGACGTTCGAGGTCACGGATGGCTCCAGGGCGGCAGGGCGGGAGGACCGGTGGCGGCGTCGTGTGAGCGCAGCCCGCCACCGGTTGGGCGGAGGATAACTCCAAAGCCGTCGTGGTGGAACGACACTCGCGGCGTCACCGCCTGCGGTCTTCGCTCAGCCTCGGCGGTCGGGCCGATGGCGTCGCGAAGCTCCGCCTCGGACCTCCGGGGTGAGCCTGCTCGCTCCGGGTCGCTCGCGGCCTTGCAAGCGTCGGCCTGCGGCGAGCTCATCGACCGTGCCGGCTACCAGACGGCGGGCAGGCCGGCACTGCGCGGATCGGTGGCTGCGGCGAGTGAGCCGTCGGCGTCGGCGGGGCCGCCATCGACCAGCTCGATCGCATGAGCATGGCCGAGGTTTCCGTTGAACGGGATCGTCCGCGTCACGGGATGGCCCATCGCCTCCAGTGCATCGAGGATCGCCGGCGAGTAGCGCCGCTCCACCCGGACGTCGACCGGCGGCGCGAAGTGCTCGTTGCCATCGACGAACCAGCGCGGGGCGCCGACGGCGGTCGCGACGTCCACCGCGCCGTCCACCAGGGCGGACACGACCTGGGCGTGGATCTGCGGCTGGGCGTCGCCGCCCATCGAGCCGGTCACGACCCATGGCCGCCGTTCACCGGGCCGGAACAGCATCCCGGGGAGCAGCGTGTGGAGCGTCCGCTTACCGGGGGCGAGGACGTTGGGATGGGCTGGATCCAGGCTGAAATACGAGCCCCGGTTCTGGTAATGGACGCCCGTCTCCGGATCGACCACGCCGGACCCGAAGCCCATGTAGTTCGACTCGATGAGGCTGACCACGTTGCCGTCGGCGTCGACCGTCGCGAGGTAGATCGTGCCGCCGCCGCGGGGGTTGGTCGACGCCGCCGGCCGGCTCGCCCGCTCAAGGTCGATGCCGGCCGCGAGATCCCGGGCGTACTCGCTGGAGGTCAGGCGCTCGACCGGGATGTCGAGGAACGCCGGATCGGTCAGCCAGCGGTCGCGGTCGGCGATCGCGAGCTTTGCTGCCTCGATCCCGAGATGGATCCAGCGGGCGTCTTCGACCCCGTTCTGCCCGAACGCCCCGACGGGAGGCGGCTCGAACGCCTCGAGGATGTTCAGCAGCTCGAGGGCCACGATGCCCGAGCTGTTCGGGGGATGGGTCGTGACCCGGACCCCGCGGTACTCGGTCGCGATCGGGTTGGTCCAGGTCGAGACATGGGCGCGCAGGTCTGCCACGCCGATCGCGGATCCGGCCGCTGCCAGCCCGCGGGCCTGGCGCTCGCCGAGATCTCCGTCGTAGAAGTCCTCGAATCCGACATCCGCGAGCCGCTCGAGGGTCTCGGCGAGGGCCGGCAGGCGGACTCGCTCGCCCGGCCGCCACGGACGGCCATGAGGACGGTAGACCCGCTCGAACCCGGATCGCTCGCCCATCGCCTCGACGACGTCCGGAAGGACCCCTTCGACCGCCGAGATGAAGCCGTCCCAGGCCGGGAAGCCGTCCCATGCGAGCGCGATGGCCGGTGCCAGGATCTCGGCGCGCGACAGTCGGCCGTGACGGTCATGGGCATCGGCCCACGATCGAACCGCGCCCGGGACGGTCACCGCCAGCGGACCCCGGAAGGGGATCGTCGCGAGGCCGCTCGCTCGGAGAGCCGCCTGATCGGCAGCAGCAGGCGCCCGCCCCGACCCGTTCAGCGCTGTCTGGACACCCGACGCCTCATCCCAGATCAGCCAGAACGCGTCGCCGCCGATCCCGCTGCCCGACGGCAGCACGACCCCGAGAACGGCGTTGGTCGCGATCGCCGCGTCGACCGCGTGGCCGCCCGCCCGGAGCATCGCCAGACCCGCCGCGGTCGCGAGATGGTGGGGAGCGACCACGGCGCCGCGCGCGCCGCGGGCGAGTGGCTGCGGGGCGAGAACCCGGTCGCGATGGTCGGTCACGCGCGATCTCCGATCGTTATGTCGTGGGATGCGGATCGGGCGCCAGCTCGGGATGCTCGATCGCGAGCCGGTGCTCCTGGTCGCGGAGCCGCGCCAACGGGATCAAGGCAATGGCCAGGAACAGGGCGGTCCCGATGAGCAGGCCGTCGATCCCGTGCCACTCGGCGGCATAACCGCCGACCAGGCTGCCGCCGATCTGGCCGAGGGCGAGGAACACGCTGTACAGGCCCATGATCGCGCCGCGGTCGGACGGAAACGCCTCCGACATGTCCGCGAGCAGCCCGACCGCCGCCGGCGTCGCCCCGGCGAGGACGAAGAGGCCCGCCCCGACCGCGACGATCGCCGCGATCGGCAGGATGATCGGGAGCCCGTCGGCGTGGTTCACGACGAGGCCCCCCGCAGCGAGCACCGCTCCGCCGGCGATCCCGAAGGCGATGATCGTCGTCCGCCGATATCGCTTGAACCGGTCGCCCCAGTAGAGGAGCCCGGCCCCGAACACGACGCCGATCACGACCGCGGCCAGCGAGATCTGGACGGGCGAGAAGCCGCGCATCAGGGTCTGGGCCGGGAAGTTTGGGTTGGCCTTCGAGAACTGGAAGAGCGCCTGGCTGAACCACAGCCCGATGGAGGCGTTGACCGCGATCCAGGTCGGCGCGAGCAGCCACACGTGCGACGAGCGGAGGAGGACAGCGTACCGGCCGAGGTCCATTCGCCTCCGGTTCGCCGCCGCCCGCCGCTCGGCCCGCTCGACGCCCTGGCGATCCTCAACGCCGAACCGGTAGATCAGGAACGACACGCCATACAGTCCCGCGTTCAGGAAGAACGCGATCGGACCGAGGACCGCGAACAGGAGCGGAGCGGCCACGAAGCCGACCCCGATCCCGGCCAGCGTGGCGCCCTCGAACCGGGCCGCCGCCTTGCCTCGGAGCACCTCGTTGCCCGCCGTGACGAGGGCGATGTAGCCCAAAATCGACGGCACGCTCGCGGCAGTTGAGGCACCCTCCAGGATCCGCGTCCCGCCCAGGATGTACAGGTTCGTCGTGAGCCCGGTGAGGATCACCGCGATCGCGCCGAAGAACGGCCCCAACAGCATCAGCCGGTGATGGCCGATCCGATCGGATAGCACGCCGAACAGCGGCGACAGGACGAGCTCGCTGACATAGAAGGCCGAGTGAAGGAGGGCCAGGGTCGTGGCCGCGACGACCGGGCCGCCATGCTCGGGCAGCTTCGCAAGGTAGACGGCCAGCATCGAGCCCGTGAGCCCGGTGCTGAAGCGGAGCGTAAAGGTGCCGCCGAGCACGGCCCACAGGGATCGGTCCATTCGGCGAAAGCGTACCGGCTCGGCTCGTTCGCGTGCGATCGGCGCCCGGGCGCGGCCGCGAGCGGGGAACCGTCACCTGGCGGGCGTGGGTGCGCCCCCGTCGCGACGCCCGAGCGGGCTCTGGCCTGTCGCCGTCCCGTATGATCCGGACCGGAGATCGCCACCCTGGAGGGAACCGTGGCTCGAATCGTCTTCGTCACCGACTCCGCATCGGACCTCGATCCGGCCGTCGCGAAGGCGGCGGGGATCCGGGTCGTTCCGCTGGTCGTGACCTTCGGCGCTGACACGTTCCGGGCTGGGGTCGACCTCACCACCGCCGAGTTCTGGGAGCGGATGACCGCCCCGGACGCCCCGTTCCCGAAGACCGCGGCGTCGAGCCCGGGCGATGTCAAGGCGATCTACGACGGGGTCTTCGCCGAGGGCGCCGACACGATCATCTCGGTCCACGTCGCGGGCACCCTGTCCGGGGCGATCAAGAGCGCCGAGATCGCGAAGTCGATGCTGCCCGATCGCGAGATCCACGTCGTGGATTCGCAGGGCGCCTCGATGGCGGAGGCGATCCTGTGCTTCATGGGCCAGGAGCTCGTCGACAAGGGTTTGCCGGCCGCCGAGATCGCCGACATCTTGCGCGACCGCGCGTCCGACCTCCGGATGTACGTGTCGCTCGAGACGCTCGAGTACCTCAAGAAGGGCGGCCGGATCAGCGGGACGCAGGCGGCCATCGGGACGCTGCTCTCGGTCAAGCCGATCATCGCGGTCGAGAGCGGCAAGGTCGAGACCGCCGACAAGCCGCGAACCCGCTCGAAGTCGCGCGCCCGTTGCATCGAGATGATCACGGCCCGGCCGATCGAGCGGATCGCGGTCCTCCATACGATGGCGCCGGACATCGAGGAGTTCCGCGCCGAAGTGATCAAGGCTGGCGGCCTGGACCCGGCGGACGTGTCCGTGTCGATCGTTGGCCCCTCGGTCGGGCCCCATCTGGGACCGGGCTGCGTCGGTGCCGCCGTGCTGTATCAACGCTGACGGGCCAGGACTGTCGTTACGAGCGAACGTTGCGATTCGGTGGCGGTAACGTTGCCCCGCGGTAGAGATCGACGGCCTGGAAACTCGCTCGCCGCTATACTCGCCGCGGTACTTTGACGCG
>JACDAH010000444.1 GCA_013695505.1 Chloroflexota bacterium
ACGAACCGGACCGCATCGATGAGCGCGGACGTGGGCGATCCGGCGGCCCGCAGCGTGACGTGGGACGAGCTTGCCGTCGCGTATCGGGAATCGGCCGCCGGGCTGATCGAGGGCGGCGCCGACATCCTCCTCATCGAGACGATCTTCGACACGCTCAACGCGAAGGCCGCGATCTTCGGCGTCCAGTCACTCTTCGACGAGCTCGGCGAGAGGGTGCCCCTGATCATCTCGGGCACGATCGTCGACGCGTCGGGCCGAACCTTGTCGGGTCAGACCGTCGAGGCGTTCTGGCACAGCATCCGTCATGCGGATCCGCTGATCGTCGGGCTCAACTGCGCCCTCGGTCCGAAGCAGCTCCGCGAGCACCTCGACGTGCTCGCGCGAGTCGCCGATCGACCCGTCTCGGCCTATCCGAATGCGGGGCTGCCGAACGAGCTCGGCGGCTACGACGAGACCCCCGAGGAGATGGCCGCCGCCATCGGGGAGTGGGCCGAGCACGGTCTGCTCAATGTCGCCGGCAGCTGTTGCGGGTCGACGCCCGAGCACCTCGCAGCCATCGCCGCGGCGGTCGCCGGTCTGCCGCCCCGCCGGATCCCGGAGCCGACCGGCACGACCCGCCTGTCCGGTCTCGCGCCGCTCGTCATCCCGCCGCCGGGCAACGCCTTCGTCAACGTCGGCGAGCGGACGAACGTCACCGGCTCGCGCAAGTTCGCCCGGCTCGTCGCCGCCGAGCTCGAGGACGAGGCGGTCGACATCGCCCGCGAGCAGGTCACCAACGGTGCCCAGCTGATCGACGTCAACATGGACGAGGCGATGCTCGACGGGCCGGCCGCGATGACCCGCTTCATCCGCCGGATCGCGGCCGAGCCCGACATCGCCACCGTGCCCGTCATGGTCGACAGCTCGAAGTGGTCCGTCCTCGAGGCCGGGCTGCAGCAGCTCCAGGGCAAGGGTGTCGTGAACTCGATCTCCCTCAAGGAGGGCGAGGCCGAGTTCCTTCGGCAGGCGCATCTCTGTCGCCGCTACGGAGCTGCCGTCGTCGTCATGGCCTTCGACGAGCAGGGCCAGGCCGAGACCGTGGAGCGCCGGGTCGCGGTCCTCCGGCGTGCCTACGACCTGCTCACAGGCGTCGTCGGGTTCGCGCCGGAGGACATCATCCTCGACGCCAACATCTTCGCGATCGCGACCGGGATGGAGGAGCACAACGCCTATGCCGTGTCGTTCATCGAGGCCGTCAAGCGCCTGAAGGTCGAGTTCCCCGGGACCCGGACCTCCGGCGGCGTGTCGAACGTGTCGTTTGCGTTCCGCGGCAACGACCGCGTCCGCGAGGCGATCCACTCGGTCTTCCTGTACCACGCCATCCGGGCCGGTCTCGACATGGCGATCGTCAACGCCGGCGTCCTTCCGATCTACGACGACATCGAGCCGGAGCTTCGCGAGCGGGTTGAGGACGTCGTGCTCAACCGGCGCCCGGATGCGACCGAGCGGCTGCTCGATCTCGCCCAGCGATACGCGGGCGAGAGCGGCATGGAGCGCGCCGCCGAGGATCTCGCGTGGCGCGAGAAGCCGGTCAACGAGCGCCTGACCCACGCCCTCGTGGCCGGGATCGACGCGTTCATCGCCGAGGACACCGAGGAGGCCCGGCTGCTCGCCGCCCGACCGCTCGACGTCATCGAAGGTCCCCTGATGGCCGGGATGAACGTCGTCGGCGACCTGTTCGGGGCCGGCCGGATGTTCCTGCCCCAGGTCGTCAAGAGCGCCCGGGTGATGAAGAAGGCCGTGGCCGTCCTGATCCCGTACCTCGAGGCGGAGCGGGCCGGGACCGGCAAGCGGTCCGGGACGATCGTGACCGCGACTGTCAAGGGCGATGTCCACGACATCGGCAAGAACATCGTCGGGGTCGTCCTCGGCTGCAACGACTACGAGGTGGTCGATCTCGGCGTGATGGTCCCGGCCGCCCGGATCCTCGAGAAGGCAATCGAGATCAACGCCGATCTGATCGGGCTATCCGGGCTGATCACGCCGTCTCTCGACGAGATGACCCATGTCGCCGCGGAGATGGAGCGCCAGGGCTTCACGATACCGCTCCTGATCGGGGGTGCGACGACGTCGCGGACCCACACGGCCGTCAAGATCGCACCGGCGTATTCCGGCCCGGTCATCCACGTCCTCGACGCCTCGCGCGCGGTCGGCGTGGCCGGCTCGCTCGTCCAGACGGACCGCCGCGACGCGTTCGTCGCCGGCATCCGCGACGAGTACGAGAAGCTTCGCCGCGATCGAGCCGGGCAGCGGGCCACGGAGAAGCGCTTGACGATCGCGGAAGCCCGGGCGAACCGTGTCGCGCTCGACTGGTCGCAGGTCAGCCCGCCGCGCCCGACGTTCCTCGGCCCGCGGACGTTCGCCGACTACCCTCTTGCAGAGCTCGTCGACTTCATCGACTGGACGCCGTTCTTCACGACCTGGGAGATGCGCGGCGCCTATCCCGCGATCCTCGACGATCCTCGCCTCGGCGCGGCCGCCCGGGACCTCCATCGCGATGCTGTGACGCTCCTCGACCGCCTTGTCGCGGATGGCCGCCTCAAGGCCAACGCCGTGGTCGGCTTCTGGCCGGCCAACGCCAACGACGCCGACGACATCGTCGTCTGGTGCGACGAACAGCGGGACGCTCCGCTGGCCACCTTCCGGACGCTCCGCCAGCAGATGGCCAAGCCGGCGGGTCGCCCCAACCTCGCCATGGCCGACTTCGTCGCGCCGATCGAGACGGGCCTCGCCGACTTCATCGGCGCGTTCGCGGTGACGACCGGTCTCGGTCTCGACGAGATCGTCGCGGAGTTCGAGGCCGCCAACGACGACTACTCCGCGATCCTGGCCAAGGCCCTCGCCGATCGCCTCGCGGAGGCGTTCGCGGAACGGCTCCACGAACGCGTCCGGCGCGAGCTGTGGGGTTACGCCCCCGACGAGGCGCTGTCGAACAGCGACTTGATCGCCGAGCGCTACCAGGGCATCCGGCCGGCGCCCGGCTACCCGGCCTGCCCCGACCACACCGAGAAGCGGACGTTGTTCGAGCTGCTCGAGGCCGAGTCGCGGGCGGGGATCCGGTTGACCGAGTCGTTCGCGATGTGGCCCGGCGCGGCGGTGTCGGGCTATTACCTCTGGAACCCGGCCAGCCACTATTTCGGGGTCGGCCGGATCGGTCGCGACCAGCTCGCCGACTATGCCGCCCGGAAGGGGATGCCGCTCACCGACGCGGAGCGGTGGCTGGCCCAGAACCTGGTCGACCCGGACGAGGTCGTCGCCGCGGGATGAGCGGCCACGCGCCGCTCGGATGAGCGGCCGCGCCGCTCAGCGCAGACCTGACGCCGCGTCGACAAATCGCCGATTTCCCACCCCACGAACACCCCGCGAGGGCACGGGGCCCTTGCTCGCCGCGTCACGCTCAGCGGCGGGATCGTCAAGCCCACACCACCACCGAACGTGCCCCCGGCGAACAAATGGCGACTCCACATCCGCGCGCTGTTCACCCCGTGAGCATTCGGTGACGCCGCGGTCGTCGGGAACAGCCGTGGATCTGGCGGCGACATGCCCGTCGCACCCCGCGGATCTCCAAGGGCCGCTCGCATCCCCCGTTGGCGTCGGATGGGAAACGGACGCGATGGACGGGAGCCGCGGAGCCAGCTAGCCCGGACTGCCGTCCTCGCCCGGCGGTCCCGCTCGCGGGACGGGCCCGTGGACGATCTCGAACCCGGTCGTGTTGGAGAGGACCTCGACCTGGG
>JACDAH010000475.1 GCA_013695505.1 Chloroflexota bacterium
TCGCGGTCGCGCTGCTCGTCCTGGGCGTGCCCATCATCGACGCGTTCTGGATCATCGTCCGACGCCTGATCGAGCGCCGATCGCCCTTCTCGCCCGATCGCGGCCATCTCCATCACCGGCTGCTCGACGTCGGTTTGTCGCATCGCCAGACCGTGCTGTTGATCTACGGGATCTGCGTCGGTCTTGCGGTGCTCGCCTTGCTCCTCACCGGAGCGACCCAGCTGTATGCGTTCATGGGCGTGTTCGTCGCGAGCGGCTTCGTCCTGTTCATCCTGGCCCACGGCGGGTTCGACCAGGACGAGTCGCCGGCGGATCGCTGAACGGAAGAGGGCCCACCGAGCGTGGTGCTCCGGCGCGCCGATGTCCGTCTGCAGCAGGATCATTGGCCAGACGTGGTCGGGTGCGGCGTCCTCGATCATGGAGCGGTGCAGTCGGCAGACGATCTGACCGATGTTAGGATCGGCGCCGATCCGTCACCAGTTCGGGGTCTCAACGGCTCTCGTGGGTAACGGTGACCCTCGCGTCGGTCTCGACGCGATCCGTCTCGCTCACCCTGGCGCGCGGCCACACCTACACGTTCCGCGTCCGGGCCACCGACAAGTCGGGCAACGTCGGAGCGTTCGCGACGGGGCTCTACAGCTTCTGATCCGGGACCGATCCGCGCATTGCCGAGAGGCCGTAGCGTCGCCGGGCGGCCATGCCCGGGCGGCCCATTCCGGGTCTCGGGCGGCAGCCGGTCCTTGGCGTCCGTCCGGAGGCCTCTGCTATACTCCGCGGGCCTTGTCAGGTTGCACATGATCGAACCCGGCCGGGGTTTGGCGTATGCCGCTCTCTTCTCCGAGATCGGCCTGTCCCTCCTGGTCACGACGCTCATCGGAGTGCTCGTCGGCCGCTGGGTCGACGGACAGCTGGGAACGCTGCCCCTCTTCGTGATCGTCGGCTTCCTGGCAGGCGCCGGATCCGGCACGATGTTGATCTACCGGCTGGTCAGCAGGTTCCTGGCAACGATCAAATAGCCCGGCCCACAGGGCCGCGACAACCGATCCGAGCGCGGCGGTATGCCGCGCTCCTGTGTGTGGAGGGTACGTGTCGAGCGAGCAGCTCGCGACCGACGGCGTCGCGGCAGCCCCCGAACCGGCCGTGGACCCCGAGCGGAAGCCGGGTCGCCGGCTGTCGCCGCCCTGGCTCGCCCTGATCGGCCTCGTCGTCGTCCTCGACATTCTCGCGTTTGTCGCCTTTCCCCAAATCTCGAAAGCGGGCGCTGCGGATTGCGCCTTCCCGGCCTGCTTCATCGAGAACAGCCTGGAGTTTCCGGCACCGCATACGGTGATCGACCTCGGCGGGACACCGCCGGCTGCCACTGATCTCATCACGTTCCATCCGAGCATCAGCAACACCCTGATCACCATGTGGCTCGTGATCGCGCTCGTCGTCGTCGGCGCCGCGCTGATGGTCCGCGGAGCAAAGCTGATCCCGGGCCGTGGGCAGAACGTGTTCGAGACCGTCTATGAGTTCCTGAGCGACTTCGGGATCGGGATCGCCGGCCCGGCCGCTCGTCCCTACATCCCGATCTTCCTCGCGGCGTTCCTCCTGATCCTGTTCGACAACTGGATCGGGCTCGTTCCGCCCGTGGGCAAGGTCGAGTTCCTGCGGGCGCCCTCGAGTGACGTGAACATCACGATCGGGATGGCCCTCGTCAGCTTCCTGATCTTCCATATCGAGGGGATCCGCCACCTCGGCCTCGGCGGCTATCTCGGCAAGTTCTTTCCGATCTACGAGTTTCGCAACGGAGTCGGGGCGGGCATCATCGCGATGTTCGTCGGCCTGATCGAGCTGATGCTCGAGTTCGTCAAGCCCGTCACGCTGTCGATGCGCCTCTTCGGCAACATCTACGGCGGAGAGGTCGCGCTCGGAGTGATCACGACCCTGACGATCGGCCTGATCCCGATCTTCCTCATCGGGCTCGAGCTCATGCTGAACGCGATCCAGGCCCTGATCTTCAGCATCCTGACCCTGATGTTCATCGTCCTGGCGATCGAAAGCCATCACGAGGAGGAAGGGCACGTCGCCGAGGAGGCAGTCGACGCGATCGATGGCGAGGGGCACCAGCTCCAGCCAGCCCACTGACCAGGCGCTCGCGAGGCGCCGCCCAACCACGGTTCACATGATCCCGAGCCACCCTCGGGGAAACAGGAGGAAGTCTCGAATGGAGCACATCGGCGCCGGTCTCGCCGCCCTCGGGGTCTTCGGCCCCGGCATCGGCATCGGCATCCTCGCCGGCATGTCGGCCCAGGCGATCGGCCGTAATCCGGACGCGGCCGGCCAGATCCGCGGCATCGCGATCATCCTCGCCGCGTTCGCGGAGGGCCTCGGCGTCCTCGCGATCGTCGTGGGCCTGCTCGCGATCTTCATCAAGGGCTAGTCGATCGGGATCGGAGAACCCATCGTGGATCTGCTGGCAATCGCCTCCGGCGTCGCGCAGGAGGCCGTCCGCCTCACGGCCGAGGCCGAGGGCGAGCCGCTCTTCCAGATCAACCTGTTCCAGGTGATCATCGCGGCGACGAACTTCGTCGTCTTCATCGCCCTGATCTGGACGTTCGCGTTCAAGCCGATCTCCAGGATCCTGGCCGATCGCAAGGACCGGATCGAGCAGGGCCTGAAGGACGCCGAGCAGGCTCGGCACGATCGTGAGAGCGCGGAATCCGAGCGCCTGGCTGCCCTCCAGGAGGCACGCCGCGAGGCCAACGAGATCCTGGCAAAGGCTCAGAAGGTCGCCCAGGACAGCCGCGAGGCCGACATCGCGGCGACCAAGGCCGAGCTCGAGCGCCTGCGCGAGCAGGCCGCGGTCGAGATCGACTCGGAGAAGCAGCGGGCGATCGCCGAGATCCGGACCGAGGTCGCGGACCTTGCCTTACGGGCGGCCAGCCGGGTCGTTGGCGAGACCATGAACGACGATCGCCAGCGGCGGCTGGTCGACGAGTTCCTCAAGGAATCGGCAGCCGGCTCGGGCGCGGCCCGGGATCGCAGCGGCTGATGGCCAAGCGCGACAGCGGGCCGCGGCGCTACGCCGAGGCCGCCTTCCAGCTCGCAAGCCGGGACGGCTCGATCGAGACGTGGCGGCGCGAGCTCGAACAGGCGGCCGCGGCGATGGACGGCCAGCTGATGGAGGTCCTCGCCAACCCGGCCCTGCCACTCGATGAGCGCCTCGAGGCGGCGAACCGCGTGTTCGCCGACCTCAGCCAGTCCGTCCGCAACACGATCTTCCTGCTCGTCCGGCGTCACCGGATCGAGCAGCTCCCTCGTGTCGTCGCCGAGTTCGTCCGTCTCGACGAGCGGCGACAGGGGATCACCCACGCAACCGCCACGAGCGCGCTGCCGCTGACCGACCTCGAGGTCCGGGCCCTCACGGCCCGCCTCGAGCAGATGACCGGCGGCACCGTGGCGCTCGACACCGACGTGGACGAGCGCCTGCTCGGCGGGCTCATCGTCCGCGTCGGCGACCGCCTCATCGACGGGAGCGTCCGGGGCCGCCTCGAGCGGCTTCGAAACCAGCTCGCCGCCGGGACCGTGTAGGAGTCACCGCTCATGGCCATTCGCTCCGACGAGATCACCAGCATCATCAAGTCGTCGATCGATTCGTTCGACGCGGCGACCGAGACGCGAAGCGTCGGGACGGTCGTCGAGGTCGGCGACGGGATCGCCCAGATCTACGGGCTCGACGGCGCCCTCGCGTCCGAGATGCTCGAATTCCCCGGCGGGGTGATGGGCATGGCCCTCAACCTCGAGGAGGAGACGGTCGGCGCGGTCATCCTTGGCGATGCCCGCGCGATCAAGGAAGGCGACACGGTCAAGACCACCGGCCGGGTCGTCGAGGTCCCGGTCGGCCAGGCCCTGCTCGGACGGGTCGTCGACCCCCTCGGCCGGCCGCTCGACGACAAGGGCCCGATC
>JACDAH010000484.1 GCA_013695505.1 Chloroflexota bacterium
GTGTTGGTCGTATTCACGGTCTGGGGCGAGGCCCCGGCGACTGACACGCTCTGCGAGTAGATCGCGGTGCCACTGCAGTCGCTCGACTCGAATACCTGGAAGCTGACAGAGCCAGCGAGGTTACCGCCGCCGGCGGCGACGGTCACGGTGGCAGAGTCATTCGGGATGAAGCTCTGCGAAGTGACCATGGACGGGGTCAACGAGATGATGAGGCTGGCCTCATTCGCATCGTTGCAGGCGCCGGTCACGGACAGGGTGTTGGGGAGGTCGCCGCTGTACGAAGCGATCCAGCGGTACGTGCCCGCCGCGGTCGGGGTGAGTGATCCGAGGGTGCCGGAGAGGACCCCGTCGCTTGCCTTGTAGAAGCCGTCGCCACCGTTGGTAAGCGTGACGACGCTGGTCTCGATGACCGTGGCGCAGGTCGCGTCATTCGGGCCATAGAGTCTGAACGTGATCGTCCCATCGGCCATCGTGCCGTCAGGATCGACCTTCGTGCCGGTGAGGTGGGCGGTATCGTCGATGGCCGTCCCGACCGGGGACCCGGCGGCCGAGGTGGCCTGTGTCGTGATCGCAGGCTGTCCGGGGGTCACGACAACGGACTCGTTGGCGGCGTTGCAGGCGCCGTCGACCTTCAACGTGTTCGGCGCGTCGCCGCTGTACGAGGCGACCCATCGATAGGTGCCAGCGGTCGTTGGGACGATCGAGACCGTGCCGAGGGTCCCGGAAAGGACGCCGGCGCTCGCCAGGTAGTTGCCGTCGCCGCCGTTCGTCAGGGTGACGACGCTGGTCTCGATGACCGTGGCGCACGTGGCGTCGTCCGGTCCGTAGAGCTTGAACGTGATCGTCCCGTCGGCCTTACTGCCATCCGGATCGAGCGAGGTGCCAGCCAAGGTGGCTGTGTCGTCGATCGGATTTCCCACCTCGACAGAGGCGCTCGCCTGTGTCGAGATCGTCGGCTGGGCCGGGGTCAGCGTGAAGCACTCGGTCGTGCTCGTGCTGCCCGAGGCCGGATCCGACTGGCCGGCAATGCCGGTAGGACTGTTGACCACCAGGACGGCGCGCCAGCAGTAGCGGCCGACCGTGGTGAGGACGACGTCCGCCGAGTCGTAGTTGCCGTTGGCCGTGATCGGGTTCACACCTGACTTGGCCAGGACAGGGGTTCCGCCGGAAACGCAGTTACCGGTCGCGATCGGCCCGCAGAGCGCGAAGCTCAGCGTTGCCGAGAAGTTGACCGTCCCGTTGATCGCAACCGCGGCGGTGTCGTGGACCGTGATCGTGCCGTCCGTGCCGAGAGCCGTGGTGCCGTTCTGGCCTTCGCTCGGGGTCGTCACGACGCTCGAGTTGCAGTCCTGGAACGGGCCGGACACGAAGTCCTTCAGGGTGGCTGTCACGGACTGCGCGGAGCGGGTCTCGGCAAGGAAGCTCGAGAAGCACTCATTCTGGAGGCCGAGCGACGTCAGGTTGAGGCCGCCCTCGTAGAACTCGCCATGACCGAATGAGGTCTGGCCGCTCTTGTTCTTGTACAGCCACGGCGCGACAGCCCCGTCGACGTTATTCACGGAGGCGCAGAAGTCGTCGGTAGCGACGATGCCGCAGTCGCGGATGTCGGTCGTGTTGCCACCGAGGAGGTTGAGCGAACCGTCGCTGCCGCCGGAGCCGACGTACTCGTAGACGCGGATCGTCGGCTGGGTGCCGCCGTTGGTGAAGTCGCTCAGGACGAGGATGTCGCCCGCGTTCGTGGCGTCGTGCGGGACCACGCCGGCCTTGTGTGAGCCCGGCCCGAACGAGCCGTTTGCCAGGGGCGCGATCTGGTTGTTGAAGAACCAGAAGCCGATCTGCGCGTCGCCGCTATTGTCGTATCGGTCGGCCGCGAAGTAGATGTGCGAGGCCGCGCCCGTGCCGTAGCGCGCGGTCATGGCGTGGAGCAGGTTGTCCTTGTCCGGCAGGCCGCCCGCCCCATCCTTCCAACTCCAGTTGGTCGTGTTCTGCTGGTCCTTGGAGCCGCCGCCGGTGAAGATTGTGGCGTTGTTCGCCGTCCCGGTGGCCGTGGTCTCCGAATCGAACGATCGGGCGGTCGAATGGTCGGCGCCTGCGCCGGTGCACTGATCAAGGATTGCGCTCGTCGTGTCGAGCGTGACCGTGACGTTCTTGCAGATCCGATCCCAGTCGTCGGGCAGACCCGTTGTGGCGTTGTCGGTAACAGCCGCCTTCGGCGCCGCGCCGTTGCTCTGATCCTGGCTCGCGTCGAGCTCGAAGAAGTTCTGGCCGGGGCCTGGACTGGCAGCCAGGACCGAGCCGAGTGCTCCGGCCATGAGGCCGGTCACCAGAACGACGACCGCGGTGGCCGTCGTCAATTTGCGCCTGTTCAATGCAGTCTCCTTGCGTGATCAGATCGAGAT
>JACDAH010000502.1 GCA_013695505.1 Chloroflexota bacterium
GGCCACGTCCGGTCGCCGACCCTGACCCGGATCTCGGCTGCGATCCGGTCGGCGTCCGCCTTCACGAGGCCGGCCATCTCGGTCGTCAGCTTCGCGCTGACTCGAGCGGTCGGCGCATCGACGACCGCGCCTGCCCGGGTCGCCGGATCGCGCATCGCCTGATCCAGAGCGCTGATCGCCACGGCGGCGTCGATCCGCCGGCCGTCGACCGACGGGACGATCGAGAACCTCGGCGCTCCGACCACCGCTGCATCGACGGCGTTGAGCGTCATCCGGTCGGCCCATGCCGCGATGGTCGCAGCCGCCTTGTCGTGGTCGTAGCCGAGGCGCAGGACAACGGATTCGGGCTGCTGCTGGACCCGGAACGCGGCGATGACCTCATCCAGCCACGACCCTCCTCGTCCTCGGGCGACCGCGTCGGCCACCATCGCGTCGATGTCGGGCGTCCGACCGACGTCGGTGAAGGCGACGGTCGTCGAGCCAATGCCGGTCCGGACGATGACGCCGCCGGTCGAGAGATCGGCGAGGCGGCTCGCGAGCAGGCCGCGCGCCTCGTCGGGCGTCAGGCCGGACAGGTCGACGCTGGCGGCCGAGATGCCGGGAAGGATCCGGCCCACCTGACGCTCATGGAGAACCACGAGACCGCCGCCGACCAGCCCGATCCCGATGAACGTCATGAGCACGAACAGGACGGCGCGCCGACCAGGTCGCCACAGGCGACGCACCCGGACCTGATCGATCGACTGCTCGGAAACGGCCATCGCCCTCATCCCCTTGCGGCGACCCGCACGTACCACGTCGGATCGCATCATCGGGTGCCGCGCTTCTGACGTCCAGTCGGGACCATCCGTTACCCCGGATGGATCGTCTGGAAGGGGCATCCCGTCACCAACCCTAGAATGCAGGCTGCCATGAGCGTTCCCCTCCCCCAGCTGGTCCTGTACACCCGCGAGGGCTGCCATCTCTGTGACGAGGCGCGCGCCCTCGTCCAGGGCCTGCTCGAGGACCGCGCCGCGCGCGGCCAACGGACCGCCGCCATGTGCGAGCGCGACATCACGACCGATCCCGAGTGGGAGCGCCAGTTCTTCGATCGGATCCCGGTGATCGAGCTCGGCGGCCGACGTCTCGAGCTCGTCACCTCGGCCGCCCGCCTGCGGCGATTCCTCGACGAAGCCCTCGAAGGGAGCCTCGCGTGAGCGGCACTGACCTCACGATCCTGGTCGCGATCGCTGCCGGCCTGCTGAGCTTCCTCAGTCCGTGCGTGCTGCCGCTGGTGCCTGCGTACCTCGGCCAGCTGACCGCCGTCGCCGTCGCCGAGGCCGGCCGCAACGGAACCGCGATCACGGGCGCGGCATTTCGTCCTTCGCGCTGGGCGGCTCTTCGTCACGCCCTCGCCTACGTCGCCGGCTTCGGGCTCGTCTTCACGCTTCTCGGGGTGACCGCGACATTCGCCTCGGCCGGGCTGTCGCCGTGGATGCCGGTCCTCCGTCAGATCGGCGGCGTGGTCCTCATCCTGCTCGGGCTGAACCTGGCCGGGTTGCTCCGGATCCCGGCCCTCGACCGGAACTGGCGGCCGCTCGACGCCGGCGCCTCGGCCTCGGTTGCGACGACGACCGGGACAATGTCGCTGGCACCGGCCGGCGGGCCGGGCTTCGGCGACCGGCTCGGCGGGCGGCTGGTCAGCAGCCGCGGCGGCTGGCTTGCGAGCCTCGGCCTTGGCGCGATCTTCGCGATCGGCTGGACGCCGTGCGTCAGCGTGATCCTCGGCGGGATCCTGGGGCTCGCGTCGCGATCGGAGAGCACCGGCCAGGGCGCGATCCTGCTGTTGGCGTACACGGCCGGACTCGGCCTCCCGTTCATCGCCATCGCCCTGCTCTACGACCGTGCCCCGGCCCTCCTGCGGCCGCTGGTTGCCCATGGCCGGGCGATCTCGGTCGTCGGAGGTCTGCTCGTGATCGGGATCGGGTTCGCGATGCTGTTCGACTGGCTCGCGCTCCTTCCCCAGTGGTTCCAGTTCCAGCTGGCGATCTGAGGGCTCGTGGCCGAACGAGGTGAGTTCACCCACCGCCGCGAGCGACGTGGGCTGATCGGGCCCTTCGGTGGACGGCAGCTCCTTGCCGGCGGGCTGGTCATCCTCGTCGCGGCGGTGCTCCTCGTCGTGGTGACGACCCCGCTCGGGTCGGTAACGCCGATCGGTCCGGGTGATCCACAGGCAACCCCGTTCGTGCTCGGTCCCGCACCGACCAACGGCCTGCGCGCCGGCGACCTGCCACCCGAGCTGACGATCACCGGTCCCGACGGCCAGCCGGCGCCACTGACCGACCTCCAGGGGCACCCCGTCCAGCTGGCCGACCTGCACGGCAAGGCCGTCTGGCTCAACTTCTGGGCGTCGTGGTGCCCGCCGTGCCAGTCCGAGACGCCGGTCCTGCGCGACATGGCCGAGCGCTACCGCGATCGCGGTCTGGTCGTGGTCGGGATCAGCGTCCAGGAGGCGAGCCCGGAAAATGTCGCGGCGTATGCGGCGAAGTACCAGCTCGGCTACACGATCGCGGCCGATTCCACGGGGGCGGTCTTCCGGACGTACCGGCTGTACGCCCTGCCGACGCAGTTCTTCATCGGGCCCGAGGGTGCCATCCGGGCGGTCGTGGCCGCACCCTTGCGGACGGCCGGCGCGATCGCACAGATCGAGGCGATCCTGCCGTCCGCGTCCGGTTCCGGTTCCGCGCTGCCGTCGCCGTCTGCGTCTTCGACGCTTTCGCTGCCCTGATCCGGCCAACCGTCGAGGTCGTCGGTTTCGGGGGAGAGAGAACGACGGACCGCCGAGGCGGAATCAATGCCAGCTCCGTAGCCGTTCGGCATCCCGCCGTCTGGTCTACGCGTCACCGGACTCAGGTTTCGTTGTCCAGCGGTCCGTCTCTCTGATGGACAAGGTAGGCGGCGATCGACCGCATCGATATCTGCCGGAAGTCATGGATCATCCCGGACTCATGACGTCGGCCGATGACACACTCGGCCGCGCGCGGTCGCGCCCGCCAGGCAAAGCCGCGGCCCGGCGGGGCCCGGCGGGCACGGGCACGGGC
>JACDAH010000535.1 GCA_013695505.1 Chloroflexota bacterium
GCCACGGATCGCGCCGCTGATCAGGTCGGGGATGTCGAGCCCGGTCAGGCCCTTGACCACCGTGCCGGCCTCGGCCACGGTCCGCGTCGCGTTCTTGACCACGTCCGACGCGCCCTCGGTCGCGAGCACGGTCAGCGACCCGATCGAGGCCATCGGCTCCGCGGCCGCCCGGACGATCTCGGGCAGCATCGAGAGCACCGTCTGGATGATCGCCGCCTCGTTGAACTGGCGGTACGCGTCGGCCCGGAGGGCGAGGGCCTTCGCCTCGGATTCGCCCTTGGTGAAGACGATGCCCGCCTCGGCGTTGCCTTCGAGCTTCGTCTTCTCGGCCTCGGACTGGGCGTTGACGAGGATCACCCGGGCGTTCGCCTCGCCCTTGGTGATCGTGATCGCCGCCTCGGCCTGGCCGGCCAGCTTCACCCGTTCGGCATCGGCCTGGGCCTGGGCGATCCGGGCGAGCTTCTCGCCCTCGGCCCGCTTCACCTGGGCGGAGGCCTCGGCCTCGGCCGGGCGAACCGTCGAGGTCAGGAGCTCCTTCTCCTTGCGGGCGGCCTCGAGCTCGGCGAGCTCGGTCTGTTTGCGGGTCACCTCCTGCTGCGCCTCGGCCTGGGCGAGCGGCCCGGCCTGAGCAGCTCGCGCCTCGGCGGCGGCGATCTGGGTCTCGGTCTCGGCCCGCCGGAGCGACACATCGCGCTCGGCGTTGATCTTCACCTGGTTCGCCTCGGCCTCTCGGACCGCGGCCTCCTGGTCGGCGGTGGCCTTGGCCATCCGGGCGTCGCGCTCCCGACGCGCGGTCTCCTGCTGGCCGATCAGGTCCATATAGCCGGACTCGTCACGGATCGCCTGGATCGTGAACGAGTCGATCTGGAGGCCGGACGTCGCGAGATCGCCCTTGGCCGCATCCTGGACGGCCTGCTGGAACTTCTGGCGATCGAGGTTGAGCTCCTCGATCGTGAGCGTCCCGACGATCGAGCGAAGCGAGCCCTCGAGGACGTTCTTGACGATCGAGTCGACCTGCTCCTCCTGGGCGTCGAGGAAGCGCTCGGCGGCGTTCCGGATCGATTCGTCGTCAGCGCCGATCTTGAAAGTCGCGACGCCCTGGACCGCCACCTTGATGCCCTGGCGCGACACGGCGTCGGCGAGGTTCACGTTGATCTGGCGGGCGGTCAGCTTGAGCTTGCCGATCTTGTGGAACAGGGGCAGGACGACGATGCCCTGGCCGCGGACCACTTTCAGGCCGGTCTCGCCGCCACCGAGCGGGGTCGCCCGTCCGGACCGGATCAGCGCTTCGTTCGCGCCGGCCACCTTGTAGCGGCTGCCGAGGTACGCGAACAGCAGCGCGACGATGATGATCGCGACGAAGACGACGATCACGCTCGTGTCGAACTTCAAGAAATCAAACACCCGTGGTCCCTCCCGATCCGGCCGGCCCGGACGTGCTGGCCGGCCTCTCGCCGGGGATCGACTGGGCCGCCGGCGGCGGCGCCAGCGGGGCGACGACGAAACCCGTCCCGGCCGTGGCGGTCACCGTCACGGCCGTGCCCGTCGCGATGTCGACGGCGGCCGTGGCGCTGAACTCGTGGGTCTGGCCCTCGGCCTTGACGAGGATGCTCCCGAACCGGCCGGCAGGGATCGACACCGACACCGACGCGGTCCGGCCGACGAGGCTCGAGGTCGAGAACGGGTTGGCTCCCTCCGACCGGCGCAGCGCCGTGAACATCACGAACACGATCCCGAAGCCGATGACCCCGCCGAGCGTCCCGACGAGGGCCGCCGGCCCGGCGTGGAGGCCGAGGACCTGGGTGGCCAACAGCC
This sequence comes from Chloroflexota bacterium, assembly GCA_013695505.1. Lineage (GTDB taxonomy): Bacteria > Chloroflexota > Limnocylindria > Limnocylindrales > CSP1-4 > CF-46. Next base: position 1,816 of record JACDAH010000535.1, read on the forward strand.
CGCCGACCCCGAACATCGACACGAAGCCCAGGAGCAGCGGCATGAGCGACACGCCGCCGATGTCGAGGCCGATGTGGAGGGCATCGAGCACGCCCCCGAGGATGTCGTCGACGAGGACCGTGACGAGAAGGAGGCCACCGCCGACCAGCGTGCAGAGGACGAAGATCAGATCCTCGATCGGAATCGAGAGCATGGTCCGGAAATCCCTCCGCCCCGACGCCCGACCGGGCGTCCATCGAGACAGGATACGACGCGGGATGGCACGCGCGAAGGCCGGATGCGGATTGCGAGAGGGAGTGCCGGCGCGTCGTCCGGCCGCCCGATCAGGGCGCGATCGAAGGGTCGAACACCAGGCTCTGCCGGGTCAGCCGCCGGGTCCGAACAGGAGCGATAGCCACGATTCGAGCTGCGATTGGCGCTCGGTCTGTGCGCCGAGCCGGACGGATGCCGAGCCGGGCGCGCCGTCGACCGGGGCAGGGACGGATGGATCGAGGGCGAACGGGATCTCCCGGTCGGCGCCGAGCCCGTGGCCACGAGCCGCGATGGCGACGTAGTCCGGCCGGACGATCAATGCGACCTCCGCCTGGAGCGACTCGACCTCGGCGGAAAGCGCCGCGTTGTCCTCCGCCAGCTGGGTCGCCCGATTGGCGGCCGTGGTGGCGTCGCCGACCTGGCGGGCGAATACGACGACGATCCAGATCGCGACGAGCCCGGCGGCAGCCCAGCCGACGCGGCGGCGGGTGATGCCGGCGACCGACAGGCCGGTGAGGTCAACGCGCTCGGCGAGCGTATCCGCGACGCCCGAGGGCTGAGCGTCGACGCCCTGGGACGGGGTCTCGATCCCATCCTCGGGGGCCGAGGTGTCGCGAGCGGCGGGCCGGCCGGGCTGACGGGACCCGTCGGTCGAGGCGGCGCGGCGGGTCTTCACGATCCGTTGAGGGTAGCTGCGGGCAGCTGACATGTCAACCTCGCCCCGCTCGTGACAACCAACCTGTCACGAGCGTGGTCGACCGTGCTGCTAGACTGCCGTGGTTTCGCACGGATGTTCGATTTCGAGGTGGTGTGATGCGGACCTATGCCCCGGCCCCGACGGAGGTGGTCCTGCGCGCGATCCTCGAAGACGAGCCGTCGCTCGCCCGGAGCGTGACCCACCATGCGGTGCTGCCGGCGCGGGAGGCGATCTGGCGCGACCATCCGGATTGGCTCGATCCGCGGATCCGGGCAGGCCTCGCGGCCCGCGGGATCGATCGTCTCTACAGCCACCAGGCCGAGGCGATCGAGGCGGTCCGAGCCGGTCGCGATGTCGTCGTCGTCACGGCGACGGCGTCGGGCAAGACGCTGTGTTACGCCGTGCCCGCGCTCCAGGCCATCGCTGACGATCCCGCGGCCCGGGCCCTGTTCCTGTTCCCGACAAAGGCGCTCGGCCAGGACCAGGTCGCGGAGCTTGCCGAGCTGTCGGCTGCGGCCGGGCTATCGATCTCGGCGGCGACGTACGACGGCGACACGCCGGCCCCGATCCGGTCGGCGATCCGCGGCGCCGGCCAGGTCGTGGTGACGAATCCGGACATGCTCCACTCGGCGATCCTCCCTCACCACACGAAATGGTTCCAGCTGTTCGAGCAGCTCCGGGTGATCGTCATCGACGAGCTCCACACCTACCGCGG
>JACDAH010000033.1 GCA_013695505.1 Chloroflexota bacterium
GTCTCGACGATCGAGAAGGTCAGTGCCGGCTGGCTCCGGGCACGGATCACGGATCCGCGCGCGGGACAGCCGGCCTACAGCGCCTCCCCCGAGATCCGCGGCCTCTCGGGGTACACGATCGGCGGGACCGCCGCGGCGATGAACGCCGAGCTGATCCGGAACGAGGTCCTGGGGACGTCGGAGGGGGTCCCCGGAGCCCGGTTCCGCCTCAAGCGCGCGCCCGTCGTCGCTGCCGAGAAGCCACTCGTCGTCGAGGTCGGCGACGGCGACGAGTGGCAGGAATGGACGCAGCGGCCGAACTTCGCCGCCAGCGCCGAGACCGACCGCCACTTCGTCCTCGACGCCGCGAACGGAGACCTCCAGTTCGGGCCGGCCGTCCGGTTGGCGGACGGCGTCCTCCGGACGTACGGCGCGGTGCCGACGCGGGGGGCCACCGTTCGCGTCCCCCAGTACCGCTCTGGCGGCGGGGCAGCCGGCAACGTCGCGGCCGAGACCTTGTCGGTCCTGAAGTCCTCGATCCCGTACGTTGCCCGGGTCCGGAACCGGCGCCCCGCCCAGGGCGGCGTCGACGGCGAGGACCTGGAGATGGCCAAGGTCCGCGGACCGATCCTGCTCCGGACGCGCGACCGCGCTGTCACCGCCGAGGACTTCGAACATATCGCCCGGGAAGTCGCGCCCGAGGTCGCTCGGGTGAAGGCTCTCGCAAGCAGCGATGGCGCGGATGCCGGCACGGTCCGGGTGCTGGTGGTGCCCGCAGTCCCGGCCGGAGGCGGACGCCTCACGTTCGACCAGCTGGTCCCCGCCGACGACACGCTCGAGCGGATCATGCGACGGCTGGACGAGAGCCGCCTCGTGGGGACCCGGGTCGTCGTCGAGCCGCCGGCCTACCGCGGCGTGACGATCGAGGCGAAGGTCCGGGCCCACCCGCGGACGGATCCGGGGCGGTTCCAGGAAGCTGCCCTGGCTGCCTTGTTCAGCTACTTCCACCCGACGATCGGCGGACCCGACGGGACCGGCTGGCCGTTCGGCCGGCCGATCCTGGCGGGCGAGGTCCACACCGCTCTCCAGAAGGTCCGCGGGACCGAGCTGGTGGAGGAGGTTCGCCTCTATGGCGCAGACCCGCTGACAGGCGAGCGCGGCAAGGCGACCGATCGGCTCGAGCTCGACTCGAACACGCTCGTCTTCTCGTACGACCACAAGGTCGTTGTCGAGACTTCCGGATGAGGGGCCTCGTGGCCGATCTCGTCTCGCCGACCCCGCTGATCGAGTCCCTGCCCGGCATCTACCAGGAGGACGCCCTCGCCACCACCCTGACGCAGGCGTTCGACGAGGTCCTGGCGCCGATCCTCAGCACGATCGACAACCTGGAGGCCTACTTCGACCCGGCACTCACGCCCGACGACTTCCTCGACTGGCTGACGGGCTGGGTCGGCATCCTGCCCGATGAGACCTGGCCAATCGAGCGCCGCCGCGCCCTGGTCGCGCTGGCCGTCCAGCTGTACCGGAAGCGGGGAACGGCTGCCGGGCTCGCGATGCACCTCCGGCTGCTGGGGGTGGGCGACGTCGAGATCAGCGACAGTGGCGGCGCGGTCTGGTCGAGAACCCCCGGCACCGCAGCACCGGGTGACGCCTCGTACCGATTGACGGTCAAGGTGACGCCACCGAAGAAGGGACAGGCCGACGCGGCCAAGCTCGACGAGCTGGTCGCTGCGGCCAAGCCGGCCCATGTGACCCATCGGATCACGATCGGTGAGCGCTCCGCGACGTAGGCTCGCGACGTACCATCGGTCGTCGAGATCGGTCGGCCGGACCTGCTTCCTCCAGAGGTGAACCCGCGGATGATCCGCTGCTCGAAGTGCCAGACGATCAATCCCTCGGACGCGCTCCTCTGCTCGAACTGCAGCAGCCTCCTGGAATGGACCGGGGTCCCGGTCGACCCGTCGGAGATCGCGCCGCCAGCCCCGGACGTCGCCGACGAGGCGCGAGTCGCGGGCGAGGCGAAGGC
>JACDAH010000040.1 GCA_013695505.1 Chloroflexota bacterium
GCCCCGCGATTGCCGTCGAGCGGCGCAAATCGCAATGCATCTGTAGTGCGAAATCGGGCCCTGCCGGGAGAAACTGCGTCGATCTCCCGTTTTCGGAGGGGCTACTCCGCTGAGCGCGCCGGCCGACCTTCGGGTTCTCACGATCCCCAGTTCCGATCTCGGCTTCCGTCGCCATGTCGACCGTCTCCGGGCGACCGGCACGATGGCGACCCCCGAGGCGCTCGAGGCACGCCTCCGGGGGATCTTTCCGCGTGCCATCGTCCGTCGGCGCGACATCTCGGGCGAGCCGGCGGCCTGGTACGTCTACCGCGACGGCGGCTGGCGGTCGGCGATGACGTCCGCGTGGTGGGAGGATCAGGGCCTGCCCCGCGTCGTGGTCTCGAGGGACGGCTGGATCATCGAGGCCGACCCGACAGCGCTCGGCCTGTTCGGGATCGAGGCGTCCGAAATCGGCACGCGCCACTTCACCGACTTCGTCGTGCCCGGCACGCTGGAGGACTCGATAGCATTGTTCGCGATCGTCGACGAGGGCCACGACCTGACCGCGACGGTGCTGATCAATCCGACGTCCGGCGACGTGATCGCCCTCGACGTCCATGCCTGGCGCGAAGCCGACAACCTGGTTGCGGTGATGCGGCTGGCCGACGATGTCGAGCCCACGGCGGTCGCGACAGCGGAGCCGCCACCTGCCGTTCGCTGCGTTCCCTCGACCGACGCGGCATTCCGAGCGTACGTCGACATGGCTCTCGCGCGGATGCCGGAGCCGACCCCGGACGGGCTGGCTCTCCGCTTGCGGCGCCTCTATCCGCATGCCCGGGTCGCGCCGGAAGGCAACGACTGGATCGTCCAGCGCGAAGCCACCGAGCAGACCGAGCCGCCCGAGGCGTGGTGGACGGACCCTGCGACGGCGTGGGTCCGCTATGACGCCCAGGCCCTGATCCTCGAGGCGAATGAGGCAGCGACGACGCTGGTGGGGCAACCGCTGGTCGGGCACTACTGGCAGGAGTTTGTGACGCCAGGCTCGACCGAGCAGGTGTCGGCGATGCTCGCGATCCTCGCCAAGATCGGCCGAGCCGAGTCGCGCTTCCGGATGCCGCGCGCGGACGGTTCGCTGCTCGAGTTCGACTCTTACACGGAGGTCGACGGCGAGGGCCTCACGACGATGATGCGGCCGCGCGCATAGCCGAAGCGGCTGTCTGCACATCGGCACGTCGACGGGGACACCGGACCGAGTTCCGCGCCACGGCGCCGAACGGCCCGTTTTCCTGCAGCAGATTCACGCCCCAGGTGCACACGCGACCGATTTGCCAACAACGACCCGCTGAAAGGCCCGTTTCCGCAGCGGATTCACGCCCCGCGAGCCAGACGCGCAGATTCGGAGCCAACAGTCGTCGGCTTCGTTCCATGTGCTCGTCCCGCGAGAATCACGCCGGCGGGCGACCCGGAAGACTCAGCGCCGGCCGCGACGCGCCCGACCGGCCGCGGCCGGCCCGAGGTTCGAGCCGAGCAACGATTGGAACAGGTTCGGAGCCTGGCTCTGCGGCCTCAGGTTCAGTAGCTCGAGCCGTTGCCGCCGTTGTTGCAGGCCGCGACGAGGATCGCGACGAGGACGGCGGCCAGAGCGGGCCAGCGGCGGCGGACGGTGGAAGAAGCAGCGCGAAGTCGGGACATCGGTGGATCTCCTGCGGGCGATGCCGTTCGATACGCCGTCCGGGCGCCGTTGGATCGGAAGCCCGCCGTGCTCAGGCGAGCGGTCAGTCGAGTGACATGCCGGGCGGCAGCTCGTTGAGGTTGAGGATGTTGTCCTCGCTGTCCTTGAACCATGCCGCGGCGCCACCGTCGTCCCGGGCGACACCACCCTCGGTCTTGGGGCCGTTCGTGCCGTCGTATTCCTCGAAGACGACCCCGCGGCCGCGGAGCTCGGCGACCGCCGCGTCGAGGTCGCTCACGGTCCAGCCCGCGATCGTGTGCTTGCCGGTCCCCGCGTAGAGCGTCTCGTACAGCACGAAGCGCGTGCCCCGACCGCCCTTGTAAACGGCCCCGTTGGGCCCCATATCCACCTCGGGCGTGAACCCGAGCTTCTCCTGATACCAGCGCTTCGCGCGGTCGATGTCCCTGGCCGGGACGCTGGCGTAGATCGGTGCGTCATCGAGCATGACGATGGGCCTCCTGCGGGTTGACTTCGGGACATTGTGGACCGGTCGGGTCTCGGCGGCGTCATCGTCGCTCGGGTGGATCGCGACCCGCGAGCCGCGCGCCAAGAACCGGCGGATGCGGCCAGGCCTGCGATCATGGTCGCGATGCTGACCCGCCGGCGCCCGTGCTGACCGCCCCGCCGCTCGAGGACCATCTCCGCAGGATGCTCGGTCCGGACGCCGGCTTCCGTGCCGGGCAGCGAGAGGCGATCGAGGCGATCCTCGGGGACGGGGCGCGGGCGCTCGTGGTCCAGCGCACCGGCTGGGGCAAGAGCCTCGTCTACTGGATCGCGACGAAGGTCCGCCGCGATCTCGGCCACGGGCCGGCTCTCATCGTGAGTCCGCTGCTGGCCCTGATGCGGAACCAGATCGCGATGGCCGGCCGCCTTGGGCTCGAGGCGGTGACGATCAACTCGGGCAACGTCGGCGAGTGGAAGGCGATCGAGGAGCGGATCGCCCGCAACGAGATCGATGTCCTCCTGATCTCGCCGGAACGGCTCGCCAACGAGGGTTTCACGAGCCGGGTCCTGCCCTCGATCCAGGGGGACGCCGGGCTCCTGGTCATCGACGAGGCCCACTGCATCTCCGACTGGGGCCACGACTTCCGGCCCGACTACCAGCGGATCTCGCGGCTCCTGCCGGCGCTCGGCGCGTCGGTCCCGGTTCTCGCCACCACCGCCACCGCCAACGACCGGGTCGTCGCCGACGTCGCCGCCCAGCTCGGCGAGCACGTCGCTGTCATCCGCGGCCCCCTCGCCCGCGACACGCTGCGGCTCGACGCGATTCCCCTGGCCGACCAGGCCGAGCGCCTCGCCTGGCTTGCCGCGAACGTCCCGCGTCTGCCGGGCAGCGGGATCATCTACTGCCTGACCGTCGCCGATACGGAACGGGTCGCCGCCTTCCTCCAGACGCGCGGCGTCGACGCCCGGGCCTACAACGGGCCGATGACGCCGGCAGATCGCGAGACCCTCGAGGACGCCCTGATCGCGAACGAGATGAAGGCGCTCGTGGCGACGGTCGCGCTCGGGATGGGCTTCGACAAGCCCGACCTCGGATTCGTCGTCCACTACCAGCGGCCGGGATCGGCGATCGCCTACTACCAGCAGGTCGGCCGCGCCGGGCGCGCGGTCGACATGGCCTACGGGATCCTGCTGTCGGGCCGCGAGGACGACGAGATCGCCGACTACTTCCTCCGGACCGCGTTCCCGCCCGCCGGGCGGATGCGCGACCTGCTCGCGGTGCTCGAGCGCGCCGGCGGCGGTCTGTCGCTGGGGAGCCTCCAGCGCGAGGTCAATCTCAGTCGCGGCCAGCTCGACCAGGCCCTCAAGCTGCTCGAGCTCGACGGGGCGGTCGAGAAGATCCGCGGGCTGTACGCCCGGACGGCCGCCCCGTGGCAGCCCGACGAGGAGCGGATCGCCCGCGTGATCGCGACCCGCGAGCTCGAGCTCGCGCAGATGCGGACGTACGTCACCTACGCGGGCTGCCGGATGGAGTACCTGACGAGGCTGCTCGACGATCCTGCGGCCGGGCCGTGCGGTCGCTGTGCCAACGACGTCGGGAAGGGGATGCCGCATTCGGTCGACGCGACACTCGTCCAGGCGGCGATCGACTTCCTGCGCCGGTCGCTGCGGACGATCGAGCCACGCAAGCGATGGGTGGAGGCCGGCGGACCGGACGGCGCGTCGGTCATCGCCGAGCCGAACGAGGACGGCGTGGCGCTGTCCGTGCTCGGGGATGCCGGCTGGGGCCGCGACGTCGGGCGGGGGCGGGTCGGTGACACCGGGTACTCGTCGGCGCTCGTTGGGGCGTCAATCACCGCCATCCGAGATTCATGGCGACCGGATCCCGCGCCGGGGTGGGTGACCGCGATCCCGTCCCGCGGCGGCTTGTCGCGGGTGACCGCGCTTGCCCGCGAGATCGCCGTGGGTCTCGGGCTGCCGTTCGTCGACGCACTCGCGACCGCGTACGACGCCCGGCCGCAGAGCGCGATGCAGAACAGCGTCCTCCAGCTCGACAACGCCCGGGCGGCGCTGGCGCTTCGGCCGGGGGTTGCCATCCCGGATGGGCCCGCGCTGCTCGTGGACGACCTCGTCGATTCGCGCTGGACGATGACGGTCGCAGGCGCGCTGCTGCGCGCGGCCGGGAGCGGGCCGGTCCTGCCGTACGCCCTGGCGGTCGCAAACCCGCGCGAGGGCTGACGACCGGCCGCCCAGCATCGAGCACGAGCCCAACGCGGGCAGCGGGGCCTCTACGGCGTCAGCAGGTAAAACCGGAGCATGTCGAGTGCCGGCTCGTCGATCCGCTCGAAGCCGCCGAACCCGGCCGCTTCGGCGTAAGCCCGCATCGTGTCGGCCCGGATCACCGTGCCGGTCGCGGCGGTCGGTCGCTCGGTCATGGCCGCGGGCAGGCAGGTGAACAGGCTGAACCCGTAGAAGAGCCGCTCCGTCTCGCTGCCCGGCGCCGTGAAGACGTCCTCGGTCCGCTCGTCGGCGATGAGGGCGACGCCGCCCGGCTTGAGCATTGCCCGGATCGCGGCGAGGACCTCGATCGGTCGGCTCAGGTCGTGGATCGCCTCGACCACGACCGCGACGTCGTACTGGCCGGCGGCCAGTGGATCCGCGGCATCGCGGACGGCGAACGTCACCCGATCCGCGACACCCGCCGCCTCAGCGTTGGCCCGGGCAAGTTCGATCGAGCCCGGATCGAGGTCGAACCCGTCGACGCGGACGTCGGCGTACGCCGCGGCAATCGCGATCGCCGCCCAACCAACGCCGCACGCGACGTCTGCAACCCGGGCTGTCCCGCTGGTCAACCGCGCGTGGACCGCGGGGATCGCGGGCAGGATCTCGGTCCCGTACGCGGCGCGCAGCCAGGGCCGGTTGAAGTCGCCCTGGGCCTCGACCATGTCGGGACCGTAGTCGGCCCACTCGACGCCGCCACCGGTCCGGTATGCGTCCAGAAGCTGCGGCATGACCTTGGCGCAGGCCACGACCGACCGCCCGATCGGCGCGAGCGAAAGCGGGCTGTCCGGATCGAGGAGTGGTCCGGCGTATGCCGCCGGCAGGGTGTAGCGGCGAGCGGAAGCGTCAAGGCTCGCGTCGTCGACCTCGAGGAGGTCCGCGACGGCCTGCTGTTCGAGCCACTCGCGAGCGTAGCGCTCGTCGATGCCCGCCCGCGCGGCCCGCTCGACCGACGTCGCCGGCCCGGCGTCACGA
>JACDAH010000070.1 GCA_013695505.1 Chloroflexota bacterium
CCTGAGCAGGCCGTCCAGCGCGCCCAACGTTTCGGTGATGGCGATCTGGCCCGATGCGGCACCGCACACCCCTGCGCGGGACGCGGGACGCGGGACGCGGGACACGGACGCGGGGCGGGACGCGGGACGCGGGCGGCGAGATAGCACACATGTTCGGTATCATCGCGGTGGACAACCGCGCCAGCCGGCGTGCACAACCGCCCGCCGCGACGTGGACAATCGGCCCGCGACGGTGGACGAATGGGCCCCCGATGGTGGGTCGAGCGTGGACAGCGCCGAATCACGCTCAATTCCCACATGTTGCGGTGAGGCAACGAGTCCAACCACTACATCTTGTGGTTTTGGTCTTGACTTGCCCCCGTCCCCAGGCGTACATTTGACCCTCGCGCTGATCGCTCCGCGCCGCTCCCAGGACCGCCCGCCGGCTATGCCCGCCGGCCCGCGAACACCCCGAACGGCTCCACGAAACGACCGACGCACGGAGGAGTCGCAGCTACACCGTCGCGAGGAGCGTCGGCGCAGCGAGCGGCCTGAGGAGCAGGGTCTCTGAGCGGCCCCACGAACGCGAACAGGGAGGAACAGGCACGATGGCCCGAACCAGCAGCGAGGCGGTCCCCGTCATGGAGCGTGACGACAGCACCCCGAAGGCGAAGAAGACCGCAAGCGCGGCGGCCACGGCCCTCCGAACCCTGAGCGGCCCCTACGGCGCCAGCTTCGACGGGACCGATGGTCACGGCCACCAGGCCACGGGCCTCACCTTCGAGCGCCGCTGGACCAGCCCGGGCATCCATCCCTACGACGAGATCACGTGGGAGACCCGGACCGCGGCCATCGGCAATGAGTCGGGCAAGCTCGTCTTCGAGCAGAAGGATGTCGAGGTCCCGACCTTCTGGTCGCAGCTCGCGACGAACGTCGTGGTCAGCAAGTACTTCCGCGGCCACCTCGGCACGCCGGAGCGCGAGACGAGCGTCCGCCAGCTGATCGATCGGGTCGTCCTCACGATCGCCGGCTGGGCCGAGACGCAACACTACTTCGCGACCGACGCGGACCTCCAGACGTTCCAGGCCGAGCTGACCCATCTTCTTGTCCACCAGAAGATGAGCTTCAACTCGCCGGTCTGGTTCAACGTCGGCGTCGAGGCCCGCCCCCAGTGCAGCGCCTGCTTCATCAATAGCGTCCAGGACACGATGTCCTCGATCATGGACCTCGCCAAGACCGAGGCGATGCTGTTCAAGTTCGGCTCGGGCGCCGGCTCCAACCTCTCCACCATCCGGTCGTCCAGAGAGAAGATGACCGGAGGCGGCACCGCATCGGGCCCCGTCTCCTTCATGCGCGGCTACGACGCGTTCGCCGGGGTCGTGAAGTCGGGCGGCAAGACCCGCCGCGCGGCCAAGATGGTCATCCTCGATGCCGACCACCCGGACGTGGTCGACTTCATCGATTCGAAGCTCAACGAGGAAAAGAAGGCCTGGGCCCTGATCGAGGCCGGCTACGACCCGAGCTTCACCGGTGAGGCGTACGGCTCGGTCGCCTTCCAGAACGCCAACCACAGCGTCCGCGTGACCGACGACTTCATGCAGGCCGTCGTCGACGACAAGGACTGGACCACCCACTCGGTCGTCGGCCACGAGCCGATGGACACCTACAAGGCCAAGGACCTCTTCCGCAAGATGGCCGAGGCGGCCCACGTCTGCGGCGATCCCGGCATCCAGTACGACACGACGATCAACGACTGGCACACGTCCGCGAACACGGATCGGATCCATGCATCTAATCCTTGTTCAGAATATATGTTTTTAAATGACACGGCTTGCAACCTGGCGAGCCTTAACCTCATGAAATTCGTCGGCGACGACGCAGAGTTCGACGTCGACGCCTACCGGTTCGCCGCCAAGGTCACCCTCACCGCCCAGGAGATCCTCGTCGACAACGCGTCCTACCCGACGCCGCGGATCGAGGAGAACTCGCACAAGTTCCGGCCGCTCGGCCTCGGCTACGCCAACCTCGGCGCGCTGCTCATGTCACGCGGGCTCGCCTACGACTCGGAGGAGGGCCGGAACTACGCCGCCGCCCTGACCGCGATCATGCACGGCGAGGCGTACAAGCAGTCGAGCATCATCGCCCGCGACCACGGCGGCCCGTTCTTCGCCTACGACGAGAACCGCGCCCCGTTCCTGCGGGTCATCAACAAGCACCGCGACGCCGCCTACCGACTGCCGACCGACCAGGCCGTCCCGGCCAACATGGTCGCAGCCGCGCGCTCCGTTTACGACGAGGCGCTCGAGCTCGGTGAGGTCCACGGCTACCGCAACGCCCAGGTCACCGTCCTGGCGCCGACCGGCACGATCGCATTCATGATGGATTGCGACACGACCGGGGTCGAGCCCGACATCGCCCTGATCAAGTACAAGAAGCTCGTCGGCGAGGGCTTCCTGAAGATCGTCAACCAGACGGTCCCGTCGGCCCTTCGCAAGCTCGGCTACGACGCGACCCAGGTCGAAGAGATCCTCGCCTACATCAACGATCGCGAGACGATCGAGGGCGCGCCTCACGTCAAGCCCCAGCACCTGTCGGTCTTCGACTGCGCGTTCAAGCCGGTCAACGGCGAGCGATCGATTCACTACATGGGCCACGTTCGGATGATGGGCGCGATCCAGCCGTTCATCAGCGGCGCCATCAGCAAGACCGTGAACATGCCCGAGGCCGCCTCGGCCGAGGAGATCGAAACCGTCTATCTCGAGGGCTGGAAGCTCGGGCTGAAGGCGATCGCGGTCTACCGCGACAACTCGAAGCGCTCGCAGCCGCTGTCGACCGGCAAGAAGAAGGACGGCGACATCATCGATTCCGAGGCCGTCGCGGCGCTCAAGAAGGAGCTCGCGAAGGCCCAGGCCGAGGCTGCCCTCCCACATCGTCGCCGGCTCCCGTC